>NZ_VCBQ01000039.1:0-43053 GCF_006386455.1 Paracoccus sp. FO-3
CAGCGACTTACTTGGAGAATGTGGGGTGATGTTACTCTTAATGATCTGTCGGTTCTCGTTGGACTGAACGGCGCGGGTAAGTCAAACTTCTTAGATGCATTCGCATTTATTTCAGATGCTTGCAACAACACCCTCGACGCTGCTCTTCGGAACCGTGGTGGAGTTGGGGCCGTGCGACGGAAATCCGGAGGGCATCCAGTAAATTTCGGTATGTCATTCTTTGTAAATCTGGATGAAGGAAGAAATGCTTTCTACGCATTTGAGATATCTGCTTTGCCTGGAGAAAAATTTGAAGTCAGAAAGGAAGTTGCTTCGATCTCCGATCCTGACCCAACCAAGTCTTATGATTATAAAGTCGAACGAGGAATGATAATATCAATGACGGATATTGGCGTGAAGCCTGATATTCGACCAGATCGACTTTTTCTTACAAGTGTTGCGGGGTTAAAGCCGTTTGATCTACTTTTCGATGCGATGTCGAGCCTAGTGGTTTATGACATCAACCCAGATGATTTCCGATTTCCACAGCCACATGAGGCGGGAAGCTCATTGAACTCGTCGGGGCAAAACTTAGCGGCGGTTCTCCGAGAAGTAAGCAACGAGTCGCCGATGATTTATGATCGAATATCAGAATATCTAAAGCGGATTGTGTCCGGAATCGAGCGCGTCGAAGTGAAGTCTCTTGGCCCCACCGAAACTATTCAATTTTCGCAGAATGTGCAGGGCGGTTCATCGCCTTGGAGATTTGATGCTTTGAATATGTCTAATGGCACCCTACGCTCTTTGGGGGTATTAACGGCCCTATTCCACCAAAAAATGCATCGGAATTCAAGGGCTGCATTCACAGGAATTGAAGAACCTGAAGGCACTATTCATCCAGGCGCAGCGGCTGTACTTATGGATGCTATATTGGAGGCGGCAAAGTCGAGCCAAGTGATTTTGACAACGCACAGCCCCGAGCTGCTGGATCATTCTGGGGTGCGCGATGATAATCTCTTGGTAGTCACCAGCGAACGAAACGAGACGAGCGTTGGTCATGCGGACGAAGCTTCTCGTAGAGCTATGAGAGATAGCCTTATGACCGCTGGAGAGCTACTTCGAGCCAACCAACTGGCAGTCAACAAGAAAGAAAGGGTTAACCTCTCACAAGCAAGTTTGTTCGCGCAATAACATGAGCTTGATTTTTCCAATTGTTGAAGGGCATGGAGAGGTTGACGCGGTTCCCCTTCTAGTCAGAAGAGTTTTGCACGAGGAGCTGCTTATTTTCGACTGCAGTATAATCACTCCATATAGGCTTCCCAGATCTAAAATAGGAAAATTTGACGACGATCTCCTGAAAGCTGTGCAGTTCGGCGGTCTAAAAATTGCGGGGGGTGCTGGCGGAGTTATGATAGTTGCCGACGCCGACGACGATTGCCCAGCAGAAATGCATGGCAGATTCATCGAGTTCTGCAACCAGAATGGATTCAACTTTCCAGTTTCGTTCGTTCTTGCAAACCGAGAGTATGAGGCTTGGTTTATTGCATGTGGAGAAAATATGAGGGCGCACGAATGGGTGAGAAATGATGCACCTTCGCATGATCAGGCGGAGACGATTCGGGGAGCAAAAGGTTTTTTCGATAGGGAGATACTCATAGAGGGACGAACATACTCTGAAACTGTTGATCAGTCGAAGTTCACCGCTCAAATTGACTTAAGTGTCGTTAGAGGCCGGTGTCGTTCATTTCGAAAGTTATTGGCGGAAGTTGAGCGCCTTGCAACTACCTGAATAGCTCCCAAGAGGACAACAGAGAGTGGCAGCGTTTGCCAGTTTGCTTTCCACGCATTGCAGCCGCTCCATGGAGACGACAAGGGGCTGCTATCAACAAATTCCAAGAATGCAATGCAGCAACCTCACAGGCGGCTCCCCGCCCTGCAGGTCGGCCCGGGGGCGATGGCGCGCTTCGTCGCGCGGCACCTGCAAACGGCAGCTAGGTCCCGCATCACTACCATGCCTCTCGCGTGTTTTGCTGCGTCACGTGTCGAGGGGCGGCTTTGGAGAATGCGGGCATGCAGCATCTCGCTGAGCCGAACGGCAGGTAAGGGTCGGCCAGCAGGAAATCTGTTGACCGGCTTCCGGACTACAGGTCTATCCCCTCTGACAGTGTCAACGCATCGTCAAGGTCGACGCCGAGGTATCGAACTGTGCTGTCCATCTTGGTGTGGCCCAGCAGAAGCTGAACCGCCCGCAGGTTGCCGGTCCTCTTGTAGATCTGCGCCACCTTTGTCCGACGCATCGAATGCGTGCCATAGGCGCTCGGCTCGAGCCCTATCGACGTGACCCATCCCCGCAAGATGCGCGCATATTGGCGTGTCGACAAATGAGCGCTGTGGTGGAGGCGGCTGGGCCAGAGATACTCCAGCCCAAGCATCTCAGGATCGGCGATCCAGCGATCAAGCGATTGGCGCGTCGTTTCGGTGATCTCGAAGCGAACCGGCTTGCCCGTCTTGCTCTGGGTGACGGAGGCGCCCTCCTTGACTCTCCCCGCCGTGAAGACGGCGCGGACCTTCAGGCAGACAAGGTCGCAACCCCTAAGCTTGCTGTCGATAGCCATATTGAACAACGCCAGGTCGCGTCGGTTGTCTGCCATCTCCAGGCGGACTCGGATCGACCATACGTGTTTCGGCAGCAGCGGGCGCTTCTGGCCGATGATGCACCCCTTGTTCCAGGCAGGATGTTCAGGCCGGAGTACTGGAAGATAGTCAGCGGACATGGCGTTACCTCCTGTCCTCCAGCCCCGCCCTGACTTCGGATGATCCGACAAGCTCGATGATATCACGAGATGTCCGAGTCGTTCTGCGCAGCCTCGCGGGCGGAAAGCGGACATGCAGCGTTGCAGCACCGCAACCGCGGCATGTCGCACAATCCGATATTCAATTGGAAAGACCGGGCAACTCAATCGGTTGAATTTCCCCATAGAGCCGGCTGCTTACGTTGCTCCAGCAGGCGGCAACTACTTCAAAGCAACTGATCGACGTTCGCCAAAGTCGTATTGGTCAGCGGCGGAGACTTAAGCACGTCGCGCGATAGGTCCGGATCCGGGATGCTTGTTTTAATCAACGTATCCAGCCTTTCGAACCACTCGCCATCGTTCGAGGCAAAGAGGTTGTACAGCGCCTCATTGCGAGTCTTACAACGCCACTCTTTGTACTTTGCGCCGCAGTACTTTACTGCGGCCGTCATGATGTGCCAACGAAGCTTAGAATACTTGCCATCGAACCGCTTATTCGAGGTGAGCATCCTCAGGCGATAGTGGCAGAAGCAGGCGGTGTAGTAATCTTCTTCCGGTTTCCTGCACCAAAGACCTCAGACAGTAGCTCTCCAGTCAGGCGATTAGGGTAGCGGCTCGCCAGATCAGGCCGCATCATCACCGTCGCAGCATAACATCGCGCTGTCTCCCTGACATCAAAAATCCTGACTGGAGCCACATTTTCGGGCCCATACTGACCTTTCCGGCGTTCGAAGTAGAGACGATTGGCTTCGCCTGCGCCGCGAGCATTGAAATATCGCTCCAAATCTCGAAGCGTTGCCATGGTTGAGACGAACTGAGCATCTTCCACCTTAGACTGACGGTTCGTCGCTCGGACAATATCATCAATCACGGCAGGGTCATCAGCCTCAATCAACTTCACCATCAGACTCACCGTGTCATCCGTTTGATCGTCAAGCGCGATAAGCACATTCGATGTCTGACCGATGTCTGACAGCCGTTCACGATCTGGAAGTCCCTAATATAGATTTCCTGACCGGAAGGCCGAACGCTCGACGCAACGATGGTTACCCCATTGTTCATAAGGCCAAATCGAGCCTTTTTGTTAGCATCACCAAGAGTTCCTGCAATTTCGGCGTTCACGTCTGCGTCGACGCCGAGGAAATCACGCACGTTTTCTTCGAAAAGTTTTTTCCGAGGTACTCCGTGCTGATCCTTAAGGATTGCTTGGATGAAACTTCGCGCCTTCACCGTGGCAACATATGCGTTGTTGATGCTCTGAGCTGCCGGGAATGGCGCATATCCAACAGTCGTTAGGCTGGCTTCGACGGGGCCATCAGCCGCGAGCCAGTACTCGTGGATCACGTCGCGATGAGCTTTAACTAGCTTTGTGTCATTCGAATAACCCAACGCCCCGATCGCAATTAGGCCAGCATCGAAGGCTGCGTTGATTTCCACTGCATCAGTGTCCGGCGCAGCAGTGAAGAAGTATGTGTGCAGGTCTGGAAGGCCGCCCCTTATACGGCCGATGTTCTTGAACAACAGCTGAAACATACTTTTGAAATCTGCCAAAAATTGGCTGTGCGGCTGTTTGGGGGCTTCGGACAAATAGTCTGTGATTGCCGCAACAAACGAGTCGATCTCCTGCTTCGACCAAGTCACAGATCGCTTGGCTTGTGTCAGGACGACCGTAACGTGAAATTCTCGACGGGACGACTTGAAAATCTCTTCAAGTTCGTCAGCGGAGAAAACTGCCCGGTCATCAAGAAAGAGAAGTGCACCGTCGATCCCCGGGTCAGCGCCATCGTACACCAAGTCCGTCGCTTCAACATTGTCGGCGGAATAGCGGGTGAAGGCGCAGTATGCGGTGAAAGCTTCGAAGTTTTTTGCGTCGTCGAAAGGGGAGGCAAAATTTGCGCAGAAAGTGTCGAAATAAGACTTTGTAACCAGATGCATGATGGATCCCAGCAGTGACGATGCTCGGGAAGCATATACGACCGTGCTGCAGCACAACAATCCAAAATGTACCTCTGGCGTCAGGATGCAACTTTACTGGCGCAACGAATGGTCCGAATGGCGTGCGGCTACGCAGCGTCGAGAGGGGCGACAGGCGGCTTTGGGCCGTCTTTGCCACCTTTGCCTCTCACGGCCACATCTGCGCCGCATGCAAAACCCGCAGGATCACCAGCGCTCCCCCGACCTCAGCATAGACCACAAGATAGTTAGGCCGGACGACCATTTCGCGTGTCCCTGTCACCCTGCCCGGCCGATACGCTCTAAGCCGATCAGGCAGCTTGCCAACCTTTGCCTCGATCTCATCCAGCAGCGCAAGTGCCGCTGTCGGATTGTCATCGGCGATGTACTCGAAGATCGAACGCAGGTCGTCACGGGCGGCTTGCCGCCATTCCACCTCAGGCACGGCGCTTCCGCTCGATCAGTTCGCGCATCTCTGCCATGACATCGGCATGACGGATCGTCGGCCGATCATCCTGAAGTGCTTCGCGCACCTTGGCACGAAACCACGCGTCATAGGCATCTGGATCGGCTGTCAAACCGGCCGGCAACCCGCCCTCCCGCGCGACGCGGGTCAGCAAGATGCGAACCGCATCCGACAGGGTCAGGCCGACGCCAGCCAGCGCCTCAGCAGCTTGGGCCTTGAGTTGGTCGTCCACGCGGACGTGCAGCATCGAAGTTTGTGCGGGCATGGTGGCCTCCTGTGCTTTCAGCATTGTATCTCAAATGAGACCCAGAAGCAAGGCATGGTCACCATCCGGTCACCTCCCCCGGATTCGACCAGATTGCACGATCTTCGACACCTTTGCACATTAGCACCGCCCGGTGGCCCGCTTCCCCCGACGCCTCGAATCCTAGACTTTCATGCAGTCTCGTGTCATCTCGTGCAATGGGGTGACAAAGCAATTTCTGGCTTCACATCGAAGATGTCAGCGGTTCAAATCCGTTATCGCCCACCATGATTCCCAGCGACTTAGGCCAGCGCATAGAATGCGCGCCTAGGTCGGCTGGATCCCTCCTCCCCCAGGCAGCTGGACGGCCGCGCATTTTCGCAGCCCCCGCCGGTTGTTGACGGCGGCGGCTCTGTCTAGCATCGCCGCGGACGATCGGGGCAACAGGGGCATGCCATGAAGCTAGGGACAATGTTCGCGGCCTTCGCCATCGCCGCCGGCCTGGGCCAGGCCGCGACGGCGCAAGAGATCGCGTTCTTCCGCATCGGCACCGGCGGCACCGCCGGCACCTATTACCCGATCGGCGGGCTGATCGCGAATGCGATCTCGAGCCCGCCCGGCCCGCGTGCCTGCGAGGAAGGCGGCTCCTGCGGCGTGCCGGGGCTGGTGGCGACGGCGCTGGCCACGAGCGGATCGGTCGGCAATGTGAAGGCCATCGACGGCGGCAGCCTGGAGGCCGGCTTCAGCCAGTCCGACGTGGCCTATTGGGCGCAGACCGGCACCGGGCTGTGGGAAGGCCAGCCGGCGGTCGAAAAGCTGCGACTGATCGCCAACCTTTACCCGGAAAGCATCCACCTGGTCGCCCGCGCCGATGCCGGCATCGCCTCGGTCGCCGATCTCAGGGGCAAGCGGGTATCGCTGGACGAGCCGGGCTCGGGCACGCTGGTCGATGCCAAGATCATCCTCGCGGCCTTCGGCCTGTCGGAAAGCGACATCACGC
Organism: Paracoccus sp. FO-3; assembly: GCF_006386455.1. Lineage (NCBI taxonomy): Bacteria > Pseudomonadati > Pseudomonadota > Alphaproteobacteria > Rhodobacterales > Paracoccaceae > Paracoccus > Paracoccus sp. FO-3. The sequence continues at coordinate 6,435 of NZ_VCBQ01000039.1, forward strand.
CGGAATATCTTCGGCTCGACCAGGCGGCCGGCCGCATGCGCGAGGGGACGATAGACGCCTTCTTCTTCGTCGGCGGCTATCCGGCGGGCGCCATCGCCAAGCTGGCCAGCCAGCAGGAGGTGGCGCTGGTGCCGATCGCCGGACCCGAGGTCGACGGGCTGCGCGAAACCTACACCTTCCTTGCCACCGACACGGTGCCGGCCGGCACCTATGAGGGGCAGGATGCCGATGTCGCCACGCTTTCGGTCGGGGCGCAGCTGGTGACAAGCGCCGACCAGCCCGAGGTGCTGATCCACGGCATCACCCAGGCGCTTTACAACCAGACCACGCAAAGGCTGCTCGCCGCCGGCCATCCCAGGGGCAGGCTGATCACGCTGGAGAATGCGACCCAGGGCGCGGGCATCCCCTTCCATCCGGGCGCCGAGCGTTTCTACAGGGAAGCCGGTCAGCTGGAATGAACCGGGTCGCGAACGGCCATGCCCGCGTCCATGGCCGGCGTTTGCCTTGCCAAATTATTTCCATTATACATGAATAATGGAAAAGAATCGCGTTCTCGACACGCTCGCCGCCCTGGCCCATGACATCCGGCTGGATGTGTTCCGCTTGCTGGTCCAGGCCGGTCCCGAGGGTCGGACGGCAGGCGAGATCGCGGATATGCTGAACATCCGCGCCAATACGCTGTCGAACAACCTGACCGTCCTTGCCGCGGCGGGGCTGGTGCATTCGGCGCGCGAGGGCCGCTCGATCCGCTATTTCGCCGGGATCGAGGCGATGCGCGGGCTGCTGGCCTTCCTGATGCAGGATTGCTGCGGCGGCCGGCCCGAGCTGTGCCAGCCGGTTTTGGACCAGATCGCCCGCAACGGCCGGAGGCCCGCCATGACCGACCATCCCTATCACGTCCTTTTCCTCTGCACCGGCAATTCGGCCCGCTCGATCCTGGCCGAGGCCATCCTGAACGCCGAAGGCAAGGGCCGGTTCCGCGCCCATTCCGCCGGCTCGTTTCCCAAAGGCACGGTCCACCCTCTTGCCCTGCAACTGCTCGAGCGGCGGGGGCATGACACGGCCGGGCTGCGCTCGAAAGGCTGGGACGAGTTTGCCGGACCCGAGGCGCCGCAGATGGATTTCGTCTTCACCGTCTGCGACGATGCGGCCGGAGAGATCTGCCCGGTCTGGCCCGGCCAGCCGATGACCGCACATTGGGGCCTGCCCGACCCGGCCGCCGCCACCGGCACTGAGGCCGAGCGGCACCTGGCCTTTGCCGAGACCTATCGCGCGCTGAAGAACCGCATCTCGGCCTTCGTCAGCCTGCCCATCGCCTCGCTCGACCGCCTGTCGCTGCAAGGCCATGTGGACCGGATCGGCCGGGCCCCCGATGCCCCCGCCGAAGGCTGATCTCCGGCCTTTCGCAGCGCGGGCCTGCGGGGCCACGATCGTCGCAATCGGCACCCCGCGCCGCCATAGCCTGGCCCCGGCGGATGCGCGGCGCATTGGTGAACGGCCCCGGCGACCTTCGCGCCCATCGCCAGGGACACCCGTCGGCGCGCTGGCGAACGGCCGGTGACGCTGGCACCGGTGGCCGTCGCCCGAACGCCTTGCCCCAGGGGACCGTGATCGCCTTCCGTCACGGCCCCCGGCAGTCCGCGTCGGGGTTCAGAACCGCCAGCCCCCGGCAAGCCGGATGCTGCGCCCCATCTCGTAAAGATTGGTCACGCCGCCCGACACGCTGTAGGGGGTGGAATGATCCAGGTAGCGCTTGTCGAAGATGTTCTGGATCGCCAGGCTGTATTCCTGCCCTTCCGCCGGCCGCCAGACCACCGACAGGTCATGCACGGCATAGCCCGGCAGTTCCTCGAGCGCGGTGAAGGCGGCGGGCAGGTCGTCCTCGGCCAGGACCAGGATGCTGGTCCAGGCGAATTGCAGGTCATGCGCGGCCATGGCATGGGCGATGTCCAGCACGAGCTTGTCGCCCTGGGGAGCCACGCCGTTCGACCAGTCGCCCGGCCCGACCGGAACGCCGGCGTAATCGACATCGGCGCGGGAATAGCTGAGGTCCAGGCTCCAGCCGCCCCAGTCCCGGCCAAGCCGCGCGGTAAAGCCCCGGCTGTCGATGTCGCCGCCGCGCGTCCGGGCATAGGGCATGCCGCGCTGCCCGCCGTAAAGGATCGAACCCTCGATGCGGGTGTCGAAGAGGATCAGCCCCGCGCGCCATCCATTGGCGTCGAAGGTGGCGCCGATCTCGGTGGTGCGGGCGCGTTCGCCCTCCAGCGTCGGGTCGGTGGCGGCGGCGTTGATCCCGCTTGTCAGCTGCGTTCCCGGCACCGGACGGACACCGCGATGCGCCTCGGACCACGAGGCGAAAAGCGACAGCCCCTGCGCCGTTTCAAAGCGCAGCCCGACATTCGGGCTGAGGTGGTCGCCGTCATAGACGTTCCCCGCCAGATCGGTCAGCGAGGTGCTGTCATAGCGCAGCCCGCCCGAGGCCAGCCAATGCCCGGCAAAGCCGTATTCGGCCTGCAGATACAGGCCATGCGTCTCGCCCGTCTCCGAGACACGCGGGCCCGAACCGGCGCGGCCGCGCGACTGTTCCCTCGTGTAGTCATAGCCATAGGTCAGCACCAGCGCCCCCAGTTCCGAACGGTTGCGGATATCCAGGCCGCTGGTCAGCCACTCGCCCTCGGACGGCGAGGCGGTCAGCCGCTTCAGCGCGCTGCGGTTGTCATAGGCGCGCAATTCCAGGTCGATCAGCGGGTTGCCCGCCGGAGCATAGGAATAGCGCAGGCTGGTGGTTTCGCGGATGAACTCCTGGTCCTGCGGCTCGGCATCCGGCAGGCCGAAATTGGCCTGCGTGGCGCGCATGCCGTTATCCTCGCGCCGGTTGTGGGTCAGGGCGATCTCGTGGTCCGGGGCGGGACGGAAGCGCAGCTTGACCAGGCCCTCGGCGGGTTCGTCGTCGCTATAGGGAACCTCGTTGCCGCCGCCGTCCTTGTAATTGCCGGCCCAGGTCTTGGACCCATAGACCAGATAGGAAAAGCGCTCGTCCGGCCGGCCGTAGAAGCCCAGGGACGGCGAAAGCCGGTCGCCATTGCTCTGCCCGGCGAAACGCAGCATCACCCCCTGCCGCTGCCCCGGCAGAAGCAGATCCTCGGCATCCTTGGTCTCGTAGCGGATGGCGCCGCCCAGGGCGCCCGGACCGGCCAGCGCGCCGCCGGTGCCCGCCTCGACCTCGACCCGCTTCAGCATGAAGGGGTCGATGCCCATGTTGCCGTTGTGGCGAAACAGGTTGCCGCTTTGGCGGGCGCCGTCCACGGTGACGTTGAGGCTGGTTTCCTCGATCCCGCGGACATAGACCCTTTGCGCCGTGCTGCGGTCGGCGCCGCTGACACGGACCTCGGGCTCGGCGGCATAGAGATCGTTGAGCGTCAGCGGCTGGCGCTGCGCGATCCTTTCATCGGTCACGGACTGACCGTCCGCGTCGGTTCCGGCCTTGAGATAGATCGTTTCCAACCGCACCGTGTCCTCCTGGGCCGCGGCAGAGGTCATCGCCAAGGCCGAAGCCGTGGCCAGCCCGGCGGCCAGGCAAGCCCGGCGCCCTTTTCCCGAAATCAACCTTTTCACAATCATCTGTTCCTTCGCCTCCGGCAAACCCGATAAATTTTCTTGGGTATGCAGGCTTGTATCAGCCGGGCGGGGGGCGGTCTGTTTCGCCCCGGCCAAAAGCCGTCGAGAAACGGACAGGGCGCGATCAGGATCCCGGACGGCGGCCGCGCCCGGTCGGGGCGGCGCTGTCGCGCAGGAAGTCCGAGGGGGTCATGCCCGTCACCTTGCGGAACATGGCGGTGAAGGCGCTCTGGCTGGCATAGCCCAGGTCCAGCGACACGGCCAGCACCGACTGCCCCTCGGCCAGGCGCGCCATCGCCTCCATGATCCGCAGCCTTTGCCGCCATTGCCCAAAGGACAGCCCGGTTTCGCGCAGGAACAGCCGCGCGAGCGTGCGCGCGCTCATATGCGCGGCATCGGCCCATTGCTCCAGCGACCGGCCGTCCTCGGGGTGGCGCACCATCCGGTCGAGCAGCGGCCCCAGCCGGTCGTCGCCGCTTAGCGGCAGGTGCATCGCCGCCATGTCGCGGGCGCTGCGGATCTGGTCGGCGATCACCTGATACACCCGCGCATCCGCCCCGACAGGCAAGGCCTCCGCCCCGCGGCCAAGCGCATAGGCGATCAACTCGGCCAGCAGCGGCGAGACGGTCATCACCTTGGCCCGGCCCGGCATGTCGCGGCAGATCCCGGCATCGACATAGGCGTTATGCACCTCGGTCGCGGCAATCCCCTCGACATAATGCAGCACGCCGGAGGGGATCCAGATCGCCTGTCGGGGCGAGGCGGTCCAGATCTCGCCCTCGGTCCAGATCCGGCAGCGGCCGCTGCGCGGGAACAGGAACTGGCCGCGGGCATGGGCATGGGGCTTGCAGGCCTGGCCCTCGTGCAGGCGGGTGATGCGCAGCAGCAGCGGTGCGCTCCAGCTGTCGATCTGGCGCAGGCGCCCGAGTTCGGGGCCGGCAAAAGCGGTCGTCCGGTCCTGGGCAAAGCCTGGCATGGTCGCGGGATACCTCCTGATCCGCCATGCCTAGAATACCTGAGTGTTAAGGTAAATCATTTCGGGCAGCGATGACTTGTCGCGCCCCGGCAGCCCCCCGCCTAGTTCGATCCCAGGTGGCGCAGCCCGTGGGTCACGTCGGCGCGCACGGCAAGCCGCAGCCCCGGCTCGTCCCCCGCCCGCAGCGAGGCCAGGATCATGCGGTGATGGCGCGGCGGCTCGTTGCGCTTCATCCGCCCGTAAAGCGCCCGCATGGTCGGGCCCAGCTGCAGCCAGACCGTCTCGACGATGGCCAGCATCGCCGGGGCCTGGGCGCGCAGGTAAAGCAGGCGATGAAACTCCAGGTTGGTGCGGATATAGCCCACGGCGTCGTGCCGCTCGGCCGCCTCGCCGATGGCGGCGTTGATGACGGCCATGCGCTCGATCAGGGCCTGATGGGCGCGCGGCAGGGCGCGGGCGGCCAGTTCCGGCTCGATCAGCCCGCGCAAGGCGGCAAGCTCCTCGATCCGCTCGACCGACAGTTCCGGCGTGGCGATACGCCCCGAAGAGGACAGCGACAGCGCCCCCTCGGCCCCCAGCCGCCGCACCGCCTCGCGCGCGGGCGTCATCGAGACGCGATGCTCGGCCGCGATGCCGCGCAGGGTCAGGGGCAGGCCCGGCGGCAGCTCGCCCAGCATGATGCGCTGGCGCAGGTTGCGATAAAGCCGCTCATGGGCCGAACTTTCCGAGGAACGCGAAGCTGTCATGCGCCATCTGTGATCACAAATGCGGGCGCCGTCAAGCCGCCTCGATCAGGAACGAAAGCGCCAGGCCAGCAGTTCATGCCCGTGCCGGCGCAGCCAGTCGCGATGGCGGGCGTAATCGGGCATCAGCCGGCCGGTTGCGGCCCAGAAGGCGGCCGAATGGTCCATGTGCAGCAGATGCGCCACCTCATGCGCGGCGACATAGTCCAGCACCTCGGGCGGCGCCATGGCCAGCCGCCAGGAAAACATCAGCCGCCCGTCATGGGTGCAACTGCCCCAGCGCGATCGCGTGTCGCGCAGCGCCAGCGCGCGAAACCCGCGCCCCAGCGCCGCGGCATGACGGTCGCAGGCCCGGCTCAGCCGCGCCTGCGCCAGGTGCTTCAGCCAGGCCTCGACCAGCAGGCCGGCGGGACGGCCCTGCGGGACCAGCAGCAGCGCCTCGGTCAGTTCCACCCGCCGCCCGTCATGGGGCACGATCCGGCGCGGGCGCCCCTGGACGGGCAGCAGGGCGCCCGGTTCGACCACGCAGAGCGGCGGCATCCCGGCGCGGGTCTGCCGCAGCCATTCGGCCCGTGATTCGGCAAAGGCGCGGCCGTCCGACAGGCTGGTGCGGCTGGGCAGGGTCAGCACCACCTCGCCCCCCGCGCGCGCCACGCGCAGGGTCATGCGCCGCGCCCTGGACGAGCGCCGCAGCGTCACCGGAATGTCGCCTCCGACCAGAATCCTGTCCATCCGTTCCCCCATCTTGCGAAGGGCCGCGCCTCTGCCCATCTTTCCCCCGCACCGCCGGCCGGCCGCAAGGGGGAAAAGGCTTTGACACCCTGCCCCGGCTGTGGCAGGGGACAGCGGATTTAGCTGAACGCGGCAGAAAGAGAACAACCATGCCCAAAGAGGAATGGGGCACGAAACGCCTTTGCCCCCATTGCGCGACGCGCTTTTACGACCTGATGAACGACCCGATTACCTGCCCGGCCTGCGGTGCGGAATTTACCGTGGAAAGCCTGACCAACGGTCGCTCGCGCTCGCTGATCTCGGAAAAGACCGCTGCGCGCGACGCGGACCAGGCCGACCTGGCCGAGGACGAGGATCTGGACGACGACGCCGACACCGGCGATCTGGACGACGATCTGCTGGACGATGACGACGACGATGGCGACATGTCGCTGGACGACATCGCCGACGTGCCGGACAGCGACGACGAATAGATCCGCGTCCTGACCAACCAGAAGGCCCCGGAGCGCGACCGCGCCGCCGGGGCCTTTCCCATCGGGCCATGGCAGGGTCCGACGGGTATCGTCGATCTTGGCCCGGCCTTCGCCGGCCGGTGCGGCCATAATGAGGGCACGCGCCCGCCCAGGGGCTGGCGTAGGCTTAGCGGCAGGGATCAGCCGTTGCCTTCGCCACCATCGCCGCCGGAATCACCGCCATCGGAGCCGCCATCCGAACCACCGTCGGAGCCGCCGTCCGCGCCGCCATCCGCGCCTCCGTCAGAGCCCCCGGTGCCGCCATCCGATCCGTCCGAACCGCCGTCGGAGCCGCTGTCGGAGCCGCTGTCGGAGCCGCTGTCGGAGCCGTCCGAACCATCGCCATTCTCTCCGGTTCCGTCGCCAGTCCCGTCGCCAGTCCCGTCACCCGTATCGCCGCCCGTATCACCCCCTGCATCCTCGCCGGGTTCATCACCGGCGCCGGGCCCATCCTGGGTTTCCGAGACGGTCGGCCCGCCCTTGCCGCTTTCGTCCGGTTCGGCGCGAAGTTCCACGCCGTCCACAGAGATCAGGCTGCCATTGGCGATGCTGTAGACCAGTTCGGTGGGCTGGCCGTTGCGCTGCGCATTGATCGTCAGGATCGGGCCCTCGCGCAGGATATGCACGTCGCTGAAGCCCTGCGCGATCAGCGTCCGCGCGATCTCCTGGTCATTGTCGAGCTGCTCCAGCAACGGGTAATCCGGCTCGAGAACCGCGCCCACCGGCGCGCTCGGCTCGACCGCCGCGCCCGGCGCGATGGCGGTGTTGCCCGAGGGCGTCTCGATGACGGTGGTATTGCCATCGATCACCTCGCCGCTTTGCGCAAGTGCGGTGGAGCCCATGATGGCGCCAAGCGCCAATGCCTTGCCGCCGACCAGGGCGGTCGTCAAACTGCGTTTCAGCATGACTCTTACCTCCTTCATGCTCATCGGGTCTAAACCCCGGCGAGCGGTAAAGGGTTTCGTCGCGCCGGATCGCATCCGCGTCATCCCGCGCAGCTGCGTATCGTTGTCGCACCCCCTTGAAACCATTTTCGAGAATCGCCGACCGGGGCGAAAATACCCTCGACGGCGCGGCGCCCGGAGCGGTTGGCAGCGCCGTCACCCCTGCCGATCCGCCAATCCGGCGGCGGGCGGGAAATCCGTCCATATCGTGGAAATATCCGGCGCCTGGCGCCAATTCTCCGCAGGATTCGGGCAATAACTGCCCAAAAAGTCAGCTTCTCATGCAGCACCCCGTGGGGCATCACTGGGCCTGTTCGCGTTCCGATTGTTGTCTCTGGCGGATTGCAATCAGTTATCGATTGCCTGGGAGGTTTGTGGTGAAAAGTATTCTGTTTGGAATGAAGGCCGACTGGTCGGCAGCTTTGGAGCGCAGCGCGCAGGCCATCGGCATCCAAAGCCATATGGCGGATCTTCGCCATGCCGATCTGTCCAGCTATGACGCCGTGGTCCCGCTGACCCTGTGGGACCGCGATTTCCTGGATCAAAGGCGTGCCGGGGGCGAGATGTTCAACGCCCTGTTCCCCAGCGCCACGGCACAGGAAAACTGCCATGACAAGCTTGCCTTCAACCGGCTGATGGCCAGCTCCAGCCTGGGTGATTACGTCCCGGCCATGTTCGCCGATCCCGGCAACCTTCCGATTGGCGAGCCCATCATCGTCAAGCGCCGCAAGGATGAATGGGGCAAGCTGTCGCGTATTTGCTGCCTGACCCCGGATTCGCCGCTGGTCTACGATCCCGAGCAGGAATTCCTGCAGGAATATATTCCCGGCACGACCGAATTATCCGCATATCTGCTGATGCGCGACGGCCGGATCGCTTTTTCCCGCACGGCCATATTCGACATGCCGGACATGCCGCATGTGAAGGGGATCAATACCGGGCACAAGAGCCTGGTATGGCAGGAAGGTTCGCGCCATCGGGATCTGTTTACGGAAATCCTGGACAGGGTGGGATTTGCGAATGGCGCCTGCTGCATCGACTATCGCGAGGTGGACGGCAAGCCCAAGATCTTCGAGATCAATCCTCGGCTCGGCGGGTCCATCACCGGAAATGCGGGCAGCTATTTGCAGCATTACCTGATTGCAGCTTGCGGCAAGCGCCTGCTGCCTGCACCCGCCCCCGAACGGCTGCAAGAGGCGGCGTGACCGGCGGCCCGCTTCTGCATATCCTGCCCTCGGCCGTTTGTTTCGGCCGGGGGATCGCCGTCAGATCGCGAAGATGTCGTCCGCCACCTGGGCCACGGTCAGGTTCTGGCCGTTGACCACGATGCGGTCGCCGTCGCCGAAGTCGATCACCACGCCATTCGCGGTCTTTTGCATGTGGTCGCGGATGAAGGCGGCGGGGTTCGCATCCAGCCTGGCATCGTCGATCAGCAGCCGGTCGATGCCGCGCTGATAGCCGTTGATCGTATCGACGCCATGACCATCCTGGAAGATGAAGACATCGGCCCCGGCCCCGCCGGCCAGAACGTCGTTGCCAATGCCGCCATGCAGCGTGTCATTGCCATCGCCGCCGATCAAGCGGTCGTTGCCCCCTTCCCCTCTCAGCCAATCATTACCTGCACCGCCGTCCAGCATGTCGTGGCCGACCCCGCCCAGCAGGCGATCCTGCCCCACTCCGCCCCAGATGGAATCGTCGCCGATCTCGCCGCGCAACTGGTCATTGCCCTCGGCTCCAGCCAGGGAATCGTTGCCGGGGCCGCCTTGCAGCGTATCGTTGCCGTAACCGCCATGCAGGGAATCGAAGCCTTCGCCGCCGATGATCCGGTCGTGGCCTCCGTTGCCGCTCAGCGTGTCGTTCCCCGCCTTGCCGTCCATCCAATCGTGGCCGTCCCCGGCCGAGGCAAGATCGTTGCGGGCCGTCAGGCGATAATCGTCGTTGCGCGGCGTGCTTTGCGTCGGGCCGGGGGTGACGAAGACCTCGCCGTTGAAGCTTGCCAGCCAGTCGGCGCGGGACTGCATCGACAGGTCCGCGCCGGGATTGGCGACGCGGGTGAAGGTGCCGGTGTCGACGCGCACCTGCCCGTCCGTATCGGCAAAGTTCTGCGTCGCCATCAGAACCTTGTAGTCGCGGCCGTTCACCGTCAGATAGCCGACCTCCAGCCCGATGCCGATAAAGGCCGCATCGCTCATGATGTTCTGATAGTGGCCGGAGCTGTTCATCAGGTTCTGGTGCAGCTGGCGGATCTCGTCGCGCAGGTCGGCCTCGCCCTGGATGGAGACATAGGCGATGTTCTCGGCCGTCATCCAGTTGCCCGCCAGGTCGAAGCCCGCCGCCTCCATCCGCTCGCGCGAGGAAGAGCCGCCGCGGCCGGTATGCGAGAACACATCCGTCTCCAGCATCCAGCGGCTATGGCCCTCGGCCGAATCGTTGAGCCGTTTTTCGATGGACAGCGCGGGAAGCCCTTCGGCCTGACGGGCCTGGTTGACCAGGCTGACGAAGTAGCGCTCGTTTGCAGATGCAAAGGACATGGTCGTTATCCGCCTCGCGAGAATTCATCTCATAAAATGCAGCTTCAGGGAGCATATCAGAGCCTGGGTGGAATCAGAACCACCGCCAGGGCAGGACGGCGGATATCAGCCAGCCGCCCCGCCGCCAGGGCCGGGCGCGCAGGCATCGCCCGGACCTGCGCCGCCCGAACGCCGCAACCGGCGGACCCGTTTGATCTGGACCGAGGCCGGGGCTAAGCTCGCCACGCGCACCGTCACCTGGACATGAGAAATGATGACCGATCCTTCCAAGCCCGTCGTCGCGGTGACCGGCGCCAGCCGCGGCATCGGCCATGCCATCGTGCGCCACTTCCACCGCCAGGGCTGGAAGGTCATCACCCTGGCGCGGACGCCGTTCTCCTCGCAATGCCCCTGGGCCGAAGGCATCATCCATCACATCGAGGTCGACCTGTCCGATCCCGGCTCGATCACCGACGCCGCCGACAGGCTGAAACGAATGCTGGACGGGCACGGGCTGTCGGCCCTGGTCAACAACGCCGGGATTTCCCCGAAGTGCGGGGACGGCGGGCGCATGGGGGCCTTGGTCACGCCGCTGGCAACGCTCCTGAGCGTGCAGCAGGTCAACCTGGTCGCCCCGCTGCAGCTTTGCCAGGAGCTTCTGGAGCCGCTGAAGGCAAGGCAGGGCGCGGTGGTCAACATCACCTCGATCGCGGGCAGCCGGGTGCATCCTTTCGCCGGCGCGGCCTATGCCGTTTCCAAGGCCGCGCTCTCGGCCCTGACCCGCGAGCTGGCCTATGACCTTGCCGAATACGGGGTGCGGGTGAACGCCGTCGCCCCCGGCGAGATCGAGACCTCGATCCTGTCGCCGGGCACCGACCGGATCATCGAGGCGCAGGTGCCGATGAAGCGCCTCGGACGCCCGGAAGAGGTGGCGGAGGTGGTCTATTTCCTCGCCAGCGGGCAGGCGTCGTATGTCACCGGCAGCGAGATCCACATCAACGGCGGCCAGCATGTCTGACACGGTCGCGGGGGGCTGCCGGGCAGGCGGAAACCCCTGGGCTCCGGCCGTTACACCCCGGCCCGCGCCTCGGGCAAGACCCTGATCCGGCGGCGCTTGGCGTCGGTTTCCGGCGGCAGGCCGCGATGAAAGGCAAGCGCGGGCAGTTCGGCCCCCAGTCGCCGCGCCAGCCCGGCCAAGCTGGTTCGCAGCGCCGGCTCGGCACCCGGCGCGGCTGCGTCCAGCCACAGGTGCAGCATCCTGCCCTGCTGGACGACCCGATAGTCGCGCAAGGGCTGCGGCAGGCAGGCGATGGCGGTTCGAATCGCCTCGGACGCGACCATGCGCGGCCCCATGGCCGAGGGCCACCACAAGACATCGTCCTCGCGGCCTTCGATCCGGGCGATGCGCTGGCTGGCGCAGCCGCAGGGGCAAGGCTCGGGATCGGGGATCAGCACGTCGTCCAGGCGATAGTTCAGGATCGGCAGGCTTTCGCGCGTGAAGTCGTGGATGACCGGGCAGAAGGCGCCGCTTGCCGCGTCGATCACGTCGCGGTCGATGCGCAGCCAGCGTTCGTTCAGGTGCAGGTGGCCCAGCCGGCAGGTCATCGCCAGGACGCCCTCGGTCGCCTGGTAGACCTGGTGGACGCGGGTGCCGAAGGCGCGTTCGATCAGCGCCGCATCCTCGGGGGACAGCGTCTCGGCGACCGAGATCACCCGCCGCGGCGACAGGGCCAGCCCGCCCGCCGCCTGCCGCTCGGCCAGCATCGCCAGGATGCGCGCGGGCGCGATCAGGACGCTGGGGTCCAGATCGGCCAGCCGGGCCAGGTGATCCTCGAAGGGCGACAGCAGGTCGAAGAAGGCAAAGCGGACCAGCGGATTCGACAGGCTGCGATAAAGCGCATTGTCGGCGCGCATGAAGAACGCCACGCGCTGGCGCCGCCACAGTTCCGGCCAGTAGCGCCCCAGCATGATCGCGGCCCAGAGCCGCCTTTCCCGCGGCGTCGCCAGGAACAGCCCGCGCTGGCCCGAGGTGCCCGTCGAAAGCCCGACCGAGACCTTTCCGATCAGCGGGCGAAAATCGCGGCTGGCCTCGGCCCGGATGGCCACCTGCATCGCCGCGTCATGATCGATGCCGCAGGTGTTGATGGCCGAGAAATTCGCCATCAGCCGCGCCTTGTCCATGCGCGGCAACGCCTTTAGCGGCAGGTCGGCCATGCCGCGATAGAAGGGCGAGCGCGGCATGACCCGCGCGCGGAAGCGGTGAATGGCGGCGGCGTGATGCGCCTCGATCTCGGCGCGGCAGGAAAAGCCGCGGCCATGGCGGCTGTGCAGGAATGCGGTCAGGCTCATCTGGCGGTCTCGGGGCAATGCGAGGGGTCGATGGTGATGTCGGGGCGGCGCAGCATCAGCGCGCGCAGCCGGGCGAAGGTCCGGCGATAGGCGGCGGCATCGCCCAGGCGCGCCAGCACCGGGCCGGGCGGCAGCCGGTTTGCGCGCAGCTGCGCCCGGCCATAGGCGGCATCGGCGACCAGGAAGCGCGCGGTCTCGGGCAGCCAAATCCCCGTCTGTCCGGTGCCGTGGCCCGGCAGCGGCACGGCGATCAGCCGGCCGTCGCCCAGCAGGTCATGGCCTTGCGGAAATTCGGGCAGGCCGGTCGGGACCGCCACGCATGCCTCGACCGGCTGCGGATCGCGCGCCAGGATCGCGTCGCGCAAAAGCGGCGGACAGGCGGCGCGGATGCTGGCCAGATCGCCGAGCGCCCGCAATTCGGCAATCGCCGCGGCCGAGGCCGTGACCGGAATGCCGGCCGGCAGGTCGATCAGCCCGGCGCTGTGATCGGCATGCATATGGGTCAGGAACACCAGATCCGGCAGGCGCGGCAGCCGGCGCAGCAGCTGTTCCTGCGCCGGCTGCCGGACGGGGGTCAGCCAGCGATAGAGCCGGGCCGGAAAGCCCCGCGTCGCCGCGAAGAAGGCCGGCCCATAGCCGGTATCGACCAGCACGCAGGCGCTTTCCGTCTCGACCAGCGTGGCCAGCGCCGGGAAGGTGGCGCCGCCCAGGCCCGGCAGTCCCGCGCCCCAGGCCGGGGCGCGGCATTCGCCGATCTTCAGCGTGGTCAGGCGAAGCATTCCGCCACCCCCTCCTGGAAGCCGACCCGCGGCCGATAGCCCAGATCCCGCCGCGCGGCCGAGATGTCCAGCGTCAGGCTGCTGCCCAGGGACGCCACGGCCTGCAAGGTCAGCCGCGGCTCGGCCCCGCCGCGCATCCGGGCCACGGCCTCGGAGGCACCGGCCAGCCAGCGCGCCAGCCCCTGCGGCAGCGGCATGCCGCGCAGGCGCAGCCCGGCGCGATGCGCGATGATCTCGGCCAGGTCGCAGAACCGGAAAGCCTCGCCCGAGGTGATGTTCCACACGCCCCCGCGCGGACCCGAGGCGGCCAGGATCATCCCCCGCGCCGCATCGTGCCGATGCGTCAGGTCGATCAGCGCCCGCCCGCCCCGGATCATCGGCAGCCGGCCGCGCCGCATCGCCTCGATCACCCGCGGCAGCAACGCCCGGTCGTGGCGGCCGTAGATGGCACGCGGGCGGATCGCCGTGCAGCCCATGGCCCCGGCATGGCCCAGCACCATCCGCTCGGCCATAAGCTTGCTTTCGGCATAGAGCGACAGCGGGCGCGCCGGCAGCGGCGCATCCTCGGCCACGTCCAGCCTGTCGGTGCCGTCGGCATAGATGCTGGGCGATGAGGCAAGGACGAAGCGCTTGACCCCTGCCCGCTCGGCCGCGTCCAGCAATCGCTGGGTCGCCAGCACGTTGTCGGCATGGAACTCGGCCCGCGTGCCCCAGGCCGAGCTGCGCGCGGCGCAATGGAACACCACGTCGATGCCGTCGAGCAGCGGGCCCAGATCGGCGCTGACCAGATCGGCGGCGCGAAAGCCGGGCAGCGCCGCGGGCTGGCGCGCGGTGGTGCTGACGTCCCAGCCATGCATCGCCAGCTGCTCGACCAAGGCACGGCCCAGGCAGCCGCTGGCCCCTGTCACCAGCGCGCGCATCAGAACCGCACCATCGTGCCGCCGAGCGAGATGCCGGCCGAGGTGCCCATCAGCAGCGCCGTATCCCCGCGCATCAGCCGCCCCGAGCGCACCGCATGATCCAGCGCCGTCGGGATCGAGGCCGCGATCTGGTTGCCGGCATGGGCAAAGATGTCGATCACCCGCTCGGGCGGCAGCCACAGATTGCGGGTCGCGTGCTGCAGGGCCTGGGCGCTGGCCTGGTGCGGGATGACGCAGGCGATGCCGTTCAGCCCCACCTCGGCCTTTTTCAGCAGCCTTTGCAGAAAGCGCGGCAGATAGCGCGAGGCGACCTTGAACGCCTTGCCCCCGTCCATGTGAAAGCGGTCCTGGCCCGGCGCGATGCCGCGGGCCGGATTGACCCGCGTGCCGCCCGCCGCCAGCACGCAGGCGTCATGGCCATGGGCATAGGTCTGGAAATCATGCGCCAGCACCGCGCCCTTGCCGCCCGCCTCGACCACCACGGCCGCGGCGCCGTCGCCAAAGATCGCGGCAGCCTCGGGCCGGTTCCAGTCCAGTCCGACCGAGGCGATGTCCGAGGAAAACACCAGCGCCCGCCGCACCCGGCCGCATTGGACATACATCGCCGCAAGGTCCAGCGCCTGCAGGAAGCTGAGGCAGGTCGCGTTCACGTCGAAGGCCGGAATGCCGGACCGGCCCAGCCCCAGCCGTTCCTGCACCAGCGTCGCGGTCGAGGGGATCGGCTGTTCCATCACCCCGCAGGCGCCCAGGATCATGTCCAGATCCTCGGGCTTGCAACCCGCCATCTCCATGGCGCGCCGCGCCGCCTCGGCGCCCATGAACGAGGTGGTTTCCTCGGGCATGGCGACATGGCGCGAGGCGATGCCGAAGCGCGCCTGGCATTCGCCCTGCGCCCATCCCATGCGGTCGTCGATATCGGTCGAAGGCAGGACCGTGGCGGGCAGGTAGCTGCCGGTCCCGGTGATTGTGAGATTGATCGGAGACATGTGAGGCACCATTATTGAACGATGTTCATTAACATTGACAATCGCCCCGATTCCTGTCAAGCATATTTTTGAACATAGTTCAGGAACACCATGGCCAGACCCAGACGATATGATCACGACGCCCTGCGGACCCGCACGATCGAGGCGGCGAAGCTGCTTTTGGAGGAAGGCGGGCCGGCGGCGCTGACCGCCCGCGCGCTGGCCAGTGCGGTCAAGACGACGCCCGGCACCATCTACAACCTCTTCGACAGCATGAGCGCGGTGCTGCAAGAGGTGAACCGGCAGGCGCTGGTCGATCTGGCGATCGCCGTGGATGCGGTGCGCGAGACCGAGCCGCGCGAACGCCTGCTGGCGCTGGCCGAGGTCTATGTGACCTTCATGCTGGATCGCCGCGCGGTCTGGCGGGCGCTGTTCGAGGGGCCGCGCATCTCGAACAATTTTCCCGACTGGTATCTGGCGCAGATCGACGGGCTGATCGGCCGCATCACCCAGCCGGTGGCGGCGCTGAAGCCCAAGGGCGACCCGCGCCTGCTGGCCGAGCAGCTGCTGCTGTCGGTGCATGGCATCGTCGCCCTGGCGGCCATCGACCGGCTGGACCTGATCACCAGGCAAAAGCCCATGGACCTGGCGCATGCCGCGGTCGAGCGCATGATCGCCGCCATCCGTGCCGGGGCCGAATGATGCCCCGGACGAGGTTGCAGAACCGGCCATGCGCGGGGCGCTGATCCTGGGCTCCGCCCGCTGCGGCTCGACGCTGGTGTCGCAGATCCTGAACGCGCATCCGGCCGTCCTGTCGGTTTCCGAGCTTTTCGCCGCCGCCGGGCATAACGCCTTTCGCCCGCGGCATCTGGACGGCGCGCGGTTCTGGGCGCATATGGCCCGGCCCTCGCGCGCCATGGCGCAGGTGGCGAACCCCGATGCCGCGCCCTCCGAGTTCCTTTACGGCCGCGTCCCGCACCCCGCGCATGACCCGTGGCATTGCCCGCCGATCCTGGCGGTCACGCTGCCGCATCTGAGCGAAAACCCCGATGCCCTGTTCGATGCGCTGGCCGGGCAGATGCGCGCGCGGGCCCCGGCCCCGCTGGCCGCGCATTACCGCGCGCTTTTCCAGGCGATGGCCCGGCAGATCGGCGGGCGCGAGATCTGGGTGGAACGGTCAGGCGGGTCGCTGGTGGCCGCGGCGACGCTGCGCGAGATGTTTCCCGATGCAGCGCTGGTGCTGCTGGCGCGCAACGGGCCGGACACGGTGCTGTCGATGCGCGACTATCCCGCCGCGCGGCTGGCGATCTGGTGCTGGCGCAGGCTCGGGCCGCTGGGCCTCGACCTGCTGCACCCGCGCCGGCATTTCGGGCGCGGCGCCCTCTGGCCGCTGGTCGCCGCGATCAGCGGGCCGTCCGGCGTCCGGCGCATCGTTGCCCGCCGTCCCGGCCTTGCCGAAACCGGGGCCTTCTGGTCGACCCTGACCATCCGCGGCCTGCAAGGGCTGCGCGGCGCCCGGCCGATGCTCCTGCGCCACGAGGATCTGTGCCGCGACCCCCGCACCTGGATCGAAAGGCTGGGCGCACATCTGCAGGCCGGCGCCCCCGCCGCATGGCTCGACCGGGCCGCCGCCATGCCGCAGCTGCGCCCGTCGCGCCTGGCCGCGCTTTCCCCCGCCGAGCGCGAGGCGCTGGAACGCGCCTGCGCCCCCGGCGAGGCGGCGCTTGCCGCCTTCTGCTCCGGCGCGGGTGCTGAAGCGGCTTCGCCCTCGTCCTAGCCGGGAAAGCCAAGGGCGGCCGCCTTTGCGGCGGCAAGAATGGTTCGCCGCCTGTGGGCGCCCGCCCGGCATATCGGCAAGGCCGGATGCTCGACCGGCCTAGGTTTGCGGCCCGTGCGGTGGCCGCCCCGTCACCTTCCGCCAATATTCATCGGCCCGCTTCTCGAAGGTCGCGGCGTCGCGGGCGTCGCTTTGGTAAAGCGTGCCGGGCGGGATCGGGGAATAGTCCTGCTCGACCCAGCCGCGCGGGTCGTCATGGGGCAGGACATAGCCGGTGTGGCCAAGCGCCTCGGCCCCCCTGTAATGCGCGTCGCGCAGGTGCAGCGGCACCGGGGCGGGCGGGGTCGAGGCGACCAGTTGCAGCGCCGCCATGATGCCGCGGCAGGCCGAGGCCGATTTCGGCGCCCGCGCCACATGCAGCGCGGCATGGGCCAGCACGATCTGCGCCTCGGGATAGCCGATCTTCTCGACCGCCTGCGCCGCGGCCACCGCCGTCTGCAGGGCGGTGTTGTCGGCCAGCCCGACATCCTCGGACGCATGGATCATGATGCGCCGGGCGATGAAGCGCGGATCCTCGCCGCCATGGATCAGCCGCGCCAGCCAGTAAAGCGTCGCGTCCGGGTCCGAGCCGCGCATCGACTTGATGAAGGCCGAGACCACGTCGTAATGCGCATCGCCCGAGCGGTCGTGGTTGATCGGCGCTGCCGCATAGGCTTCCTCGATCATCGCCTCCGTGACCGGCCCGTCATGGCCAAGCGCCAGGCTTTCCAGCGTGGTCAGCGCGCGCCGCGCATCGCCGCCCGAGCGGCCGGCGACCAGGCGGATCTGCTCGGGCGTCATCGCCACGCCGGGCAGGTGATCCAGCCCGCGCCGCACCACCTGTTCCATGTCCTCGATGGAGAGCGGCTCCAGCTTCAGGATGGTCGAGCGCGAGACCAGCGCCGGGGTCAGCACGTGATAGGGGTTGCCGGTGGTCGCGCCGATGAAATCGGCCGTGCCATCCTCGCAGATCGCCAGCAGGTCGTCGGTCTGGGTCGCGGAAAAGCGCTGCACCTCGTCGACGAAGATCAGCAGCGGGGTCATCCGCGCCTCGTCCGCCAGGCGGCGGATGTCGGCGACCCCGGCGCGGGTGGCGTTCAGCGGCCGGAAGCTCTTGCCCAGCATGGCACCCACCGCCCGCGCGATCGAGGTCTTGCCGATCCCCGGCGGCCCGTAGAGGATGACGCTGCCCAGCGCCCCGGCCGCGATGCGGCGGCGCAGGATCGAGCCGGGCGCGGTCAGCGCCTGCTGCCCGATGACCTCGTCCAGCGTGGCCGGGCGCAGCGCCGCCGCCAGCGGCAGCCGGCCCTGGCGCGGGGCGGCGTCGAAAAGATCGCTCATGCGGATTCCACCATGTGCGTGTTTTGTTCCGGGTAACAGGAAGGCCAAGCGCTGGCAATGAAGCTTGCCCCTCGCCCTGCGGCTTCGGCCGAGGCCACCCTGGACCCGGCCGCGGACGATCCCGAGGGGAAAGCCCATGGCCGCATGATCCGCAGACATCCTCGGCCCATTCCCGGCGCATGCGGGCCGAACGCCCGGAAAGCCTGTCAGGCCCGGCTCAGCTTTCCTCGGTCAGGGCGGCCACCGGATCGGCACCCTCCCTGCGCTGCTCGGCCCATATCTGCCGATGCTCGATGATCCGGCTCACCGTCAGGCGGCAGGCCTGGTCGGAGGCATGCAGCGGCCGCGCCGCCCGTATCTTCAACGAGGCCATCGCCCCGCCGGCCGGCAAGACCTGCCGCTTGTGGGCGGCGACAAAGCCGATGGGCCGGTTCTCAAGCAGGAATATCTCGAGCCAGGCGCCGTTATACGCATTCTCGAAGCCGATGACCGCGCGGTCGGCGCCAAGGGGATAGACTGCGATCGCATCCCCCTGACCCGTCTGCGCCGCTGTCGTCGCAGAGACCAGCGCATCCGCGATCTCATAACGCCCGAGCAGCCAGCGCATGACCAGTTCCGGCTCGGCCCGCAGGGCGGCGGGCAGATCCTCGGCCCTGCCCGACCGGAACGCGGGAAGCAGCGCGGTGTCGAGGCAACGCCATTGACCGGTCGCCTCGCAATGGAATGTCAGCAGAAAACGCATCGTCAGCATGCCCTTTGTTCTGTTTTCGCTGCCGGCGGGTCACGGGCAGGACTTAGGCACGGGGACCGGCGCCCGCAAGGGGGCGGCCGCGCCGTTGCGACATCCCGCCCGAAATCGGGTCGGACAGCGGCGGCGGATGCGGCACCCGGCGACGAACACGTCGGACAAGGCGGCCGACGATAGCGCGACGGGGGGACAAGCGGCTTTCCCCGTGATAGTCACGCCTTCCAAGGAGCAAGGCGGAATGCAGGACAGCACAGCGGAAAGCCCCGACCAGATCCCGGCGGTCATGGCCGCGCTGAAGGACGTGTGCGGAGAGGCGCTGCTGGCGCTTTACCTGCACGGATCGGCGGTGTCGGGCGGGCTTCGCCCGCAAAGCGACATCGACCTGCTCGCCATCGTCGCCCAGGGCCTGGCCGAGGATCGGCGGGCCAGGCTGCTGGCGGCCCTGCTGCGGATTTCCGCCCGCCATCCCGCCAGGCCCGGCGGGCCGCGTTGCATCGAGCTGCTGGTGGTCCGCGCCCCGGACCTTGCCCATGGCTTTCCGGCCAGGGCCGAGTTCCTCTATGGCGAATGGCTGCGGGGGGATTTCGAGGCGGGCGAAAGCCCCCTGCCCAGCCGCGATCCCGAATACACGCTGCTGCTGGCGCAGGCGCAACGGCAGGCCAGGCCGCTTTTCGGCCCGCCCGCAGCCGAAATGCTGCCCGAAATCCCCCTGGGCCATATCCGCCGGGCCATGCGCGATGCGCTGCCGGCGCTGCTGGCGGGACTGCCGGGGGACGGGCGCAACGTGCTGCTGACGCTGGCCCGCATGTGGCACACCGCCAGCACCGGGGCCTTCGTCGCCAAGGACGCGGCCGCGGCATGGACGATGCCGCAGATCCCCGACCCGCAGGATGCCGCGGTGCTGGATCATGCCCGGCGGGCCTATCTGGGCGAGGCCGCGGAGGAATGCCGCCTTCGCGGCAACGAAGCGCGGCGGCTGGCGCAGCACCTGCGGGATCGCATCCTCGCATTGCTGTGATCGCCGGCGACCCGTCCCGCGGCCCCCGAGATGCGGCCTTGCCCGGTTTCGGGGTTGACCGGCGGCCTCGGCCGCGGAAATCCTGCGCGGGTGAACCAGTCGCCGCTTGCAGGAATCCCCATGACCAATTGCCGCCCCATCTTGCTGTCGGACGATCACGTCGCCCGCGTCGCCTCGGCCCAGGGGCCGCTGCACGATCCGCGCTGGCGCATGCTCGAGGATGCCGATCTGGACCTGCTGGCCGACCGGCTTACGCAGGACCGGCCGCGACCGATCCCGGTCTTTGCCTATGGCTCGCTGATCTGGAACCCCGGCTTTGCCGTCGGCGCCCGGCGCCGCGCCACCGCCATCGGCTGGCATCGCCGCTTCTCGATCTCGCTCGAGCATTTCCGCGGCACGCCCGAGCGGCCGGGGCTGATGCTGGCGCTGGCCTCGGGCGGCAGTTGCGAGGGGCTGGTCCTCGACATCGCCCAGGGGACCGAGGCGCAGTCGCTGCGCGCCATCCTGCGGCGCGAGCTTGTCGCCCATGAACTCTCGGCCAACGCCTGCTGGATCGAGGTCGAGACCGCCCGCGGCCGGGAAGAGGCGCTGACCTTCTATGCCGACCCGATCGGCACCCAGCTTGCCGAGCTGACGGTCGAGGATCAGGCGCGGCGGCTGGCCCGCGCATCGGGGGCCGCGGGATCGGGCGCGGAATACCTGCTGCGCACCGTCCGCGGGCTGGCGGAACACGGCATCCATGACGACTATATCTGGACGCTCCAGCAGCTCGTGGCCGAAGAGATCGAGGCCGGGGCGGATGGCGCGGACGAATGACCGCCGGGCGCTGGCGGCGAACCCGCGCGCGACGGGCGGCCGCGGTCAGCGCAGCAGCCGCCGCTGGAACGCCGGGTCCGGCAAGGCGCACATGTCCGCCCTGCCGAACAGGCGATAACGGTTGCGCGCAAAGCGCCGATAAAGCCAGTTGCGCAGCCCGCGCGGCAGGATCCGCAGCGGCGCGGCCAGCCTGCCGGGCCCGCCAAGCCGCCGCCCGGCATAGAGGACCGCATCGCAATCGGCATGGGCGATGCCGTCCTCGATGAAAAGCCAGCTTGCGGGGTCTTCTGCCTCCAGCCCGTAATGGCGCAGGAGCGCCGCGCCAAGCGGGGTCTGGACCGGGCATATCCGCACCCTGCCCGAACGGTCGAGCCGGTGGATCATCCGCGCGCCCCAGCTGCAAAGCGCGCATTCCGCATCCATCACGGCCAGGGGCGCGGAATCGTCGAAACGCGGCACCAAGGGATCGTCGCGAAAGGAATAGGGCGCGGTCATGCCGCCAGCATCGGCCAGGGACGGCGGCCGGGCAAGCCCCTTCGTGCCCGCCGGTCGTCCAGCCGCGGAGGGATGCCCAGGGGGCCGGACCATGGCCCTGCCGGCGGGCATGAAAAAACCCCGCGGCAAAGCGGGGTTCGTTCATCGATGGCGATGGCTTCAGGCGCCGCGGGCGATCCGCTCGATATCGCCGCGGGTCAGGCCGATATCGCTCAGTTCGCGGTCGGTCAGCCGGGCCAGTTCGCGGCGGGTGATGCGGGCGTTGTTCCAGGCGGCGATCATTGCGGTCGCGCGGGCAAAGACCTGGCCCAGGCCACCGGCAGCATGGTTATGGCTCATTTCGACAGCGGACATCTCGGCACCTTTTTCATCTTGCCCATCCAGCGGGCATGTTGCGGACAAGGCGGATATAGGCTGGGCAAATCGCGGAAAGTAGCCGTGATCCCGGCAAAGCCGCTATGCATTCTGCGCCGCAGCATGAGCACCCAGCGCAGGGCCATGACCCCTGCCGAAGGCGCGACCCCGCCGCAGCCCAAGCCGCAGCCGGATCGCGGGCGGCGCTACTGCGCCGCGCCCTTCAACCTGGCCGCGAAGAACGGCGCCAGCACCGAGATCGCCTCACCGACGTATTCCCGGCCGTCATAGAGATCCATGTGGTTGGCGCCCTCGACCACGTGGAAGGCCTTGTCGGCGCTGGCGGCGCGGTCGAAAAGATCCTCGCTCATCCATTTGCTGCCGGCCTTGCTGCCCGCCACGATCTGCATCGGCTGGGTCAGGTAGATGTCGGCCATGTGATAGGCGTCATAGGTGATGATCTGGTTCAGGCTGCGCAGGGTGGCGAAGCCCGGCGCGGTCGGGCATTGCGCGCGCGGGGTGTGATGGTATTCCCAGGCCTGGCGCAGTTCCTCGGTCGGCGCATCCGCTTCCTTCAGGGGCGCCAGCGGCATCGTGGCGCTGCCGCCCGCGGCGTCCGAGGTCCGGGCGTTCGAGCCCGCCTCGATCAGCGGCAGCGCGTCGCTGGATCGGACGTCGTTGTCCCAGCCGTTGCGGAACATCGCGCCGATATTGACCGCGCTGACCGTGCCGATCGCCTTGATGCGGCGGTCCTGGATCGCGGCATTGGCGGTATAGCCCGCGCCCGCGCAGATCCCCATCGCGCCGATCCGCGCCCGGTCCACATAGGGCAGCGTCACCAGGTAGTCGATGACGGCGCTGATGTCCTCGGTGCGGATATGCGGGTTTTCCAGCTGGCGCGAGGTGCCGCCGCTTTCGCCCTGGTAACTGGCGTCATAGGCGATGGTGATGAAGCCCCTCTCGGCCAGCCGGGCGGCATAAGTGCCCGCCGCCTGCTCCTTCACCCCGCCGCCGGGATGCGACACGACGATGGCAGGCCATGTCCTGGCCGCGTCGAAGCCTTGGGGAAAGTGGACGACCGCCGCCATGGTGATCGCCGGGTTGTTGCTGTTGGTGAAGCTGATCCTGGTCATTGTCCGGTTCCTTTCACGGTCGAGATCACCCTCGATTACGGCCTGGCCGATGTGGTGGCGGATCGCTTCGACGCAGGCGTCCGGCTGGGCGGCGAGATCGCCAGGGACATGATCGCGGTGCGGATCGGGCCGGACATTCCCATGGCCATCGTAGGGTCGCCCGACTACTTTCGCCAGCACGCGCCCCCGACCGCTGCGGCGCAGCTGGTGGACCACCGGGCGATCAACCTGCGGCTGCCGACCAGCGGCACGCTGAACGGCTGGCGGCGGCCGGGAAACCCGCGTCCGGGTCGAGGGCCCGCTGGTCCTGACCAGCATCGACCTGATCCGCGATGCGGCATTGGACGGCCACGGCCTGGCCTATCTGCCGCTGGACCAAGTTCGGCAGGATCTGGACGACGGCCGCCTGCGGCGCGTCCTGGCCCGGCTGACGCCCGACCTGCCGGGCTATCACCTGTATTATCCCCGCCGCCGCCATGCCTCGTCGGCCTTCACCCTGCTGGTCGAAACCCTGCGCTGGCGCGGGTGATGGCGTATCGACGCCCCGAAAGCCGCACGCCGGACGATCCGGGCCCATGCCGTTGCCACAGGCAGCAGGCCCGTCACGGCCCCTGATCCCCGGCCGCTTCGTTTAGCAGGCAATCGGCCACCTCCGGCGAGAAATACCGGCGGCGGCCTTCCAGAAGCAGCGCGTCCGGCGTCGCGGGATCGCGGCCGAAGGGCGCCATTCCATGCCGGGCCAGCACCCTTGCGCAGCCAATCCAGTCGCCCTCCGGCACGGGCCGGTTCAAGGATGCCCAGCCCAGGGTGCCGGACACATCGTCGCCGAACCCCTGCCCGGCCCGCCAGGACGCGCCATGCTGCAGAAGGAATTCGGCAAGGGCGCTATCGCCGCGGAAGACGGCGTGGTTCAGCGCGCTTGCGCCCCAATCCCCGCCGCGCGCCTCGATGGGCCAACCCAGCTCGACCATCAGCCGGACGGCATCGCGGGCGCCCTCGGCCGCCAGATCCGGCAAAAGCCGCAGCCGGGCCGGGTCCAGGCGGGCGACCAGTCCGGGGTCTTGCGACAGCATCCGCCGGGCCTTGGCCGCATCGGCGCTTGTGCAGGCGGCGATGAAGCGCTCTTCGGGCGACAGCGCGTCCGGCCGGCCCAGCAGGGACGCGACCTCGGGCAGGCCATAGCGCAGGGCCAGCGCGGCCGCATCGGTGCCATCCCCGGTCCGCGCGCCGGGATCGACGCCTGCCGCAAGCAGCACCCGGACATGCGCGGGCGAGCGGCGCCGGCGGATGGCATGGAACAGCAGGGCGCCGCCGCGCAGCTCGGGCGCGGCGCCGGCATGATCCAGCAACAGCCGAAGCCGCGCAATATCGTCGAAATCGAGACAGCGGAACAGCGCATTGGTGCCGGTGACGACCGCCCCCGCCGCCAGCAGCAGATCGGTGCAGCCGAGGCCCTCGAGCGAATGGTAAAGCGACTCGCCGTCATTCGGATCGGCGCCGGCCTCCAGCAGCAGGCGCGCAAGCTCGGCGTCGTGATTGCGCCCCACGGCGCCGTAAAGCGCGGAAAGCGGCACGCCGGCGTCCGGTTCCCGGACCGAGGCGGGCGGCCAGCGGCTGCCGACCCGCTGGTCGGGGTCGGCGCCGGCGGACAGAAGCTGCCCGACCACAGCGTGGATGCGCGGGCGGAATGCCGGCAGCTGCAACAGCCCCGAATGGGTCGCGGCGACCAGAGGCGGCAAGGACAGCGGCCCCGCCGGCCGATGCACCCAGCCCGCATCGGCAAGGATCGCGCGGCGCACCGCGGCGACATCCCCCGCGGCACAGGCGATGATCGGGAAATCCAGCGGCAGCCGGGGCTGGTCCTGCAGCAGCCGCACCGCCAGTTCCGGGCGCGCATTGCCGGTGCCGCCGGCAATATCCCCGGCATAGGCGAAGCGCGCGAAAGCCTCGGCAAGCACGCCGGGCTGCAAACCGCGCGGCCGCGCCGCCTCGACGAAGGCCTTCAGCGCCGCCCAGGACGCGAAGCCATGTTCCCGCGCGATGCAGGATTGCGCATCATGCAGCCGGCAGCCTGCCGCCGCGACCTGCGCGTCGCCGCGCCCCCTTGCCGCAGGCAAGCCGCGGCGCAGGCGGTCAAGCGCGCCGCCATCGCCCGCGCGGCAAAGCCGCAAAAGCTCCTTAGCCTGCCGTTTCAGTTGATCAAGATCGGGTCGTTCGGGAAGAACGCTCATGGAACCCTCAGTGCATCCGATGCCGACGACCCGCAATCCGGCAGCACAAAGGTTCGTTCGACGATCAGGCGTCGGGTCAAGTGGGCTCGGCCCTTTCCGCGGGTCTGGAAGCGGCTTGGACCGCTGGCCGCAGATTAGGTCGCGCAGGCGGGGCTGTCAAACGGCGGGAAATCCGCCGCACCCCCCTGCGACGGCGCGCGGACTGGCATCCCGCGGGAAATCGGGCTAGAGCGGAAGGCGTGCGGCAGGCAGCTTCCGGCCCCTGGACCCAAGGGCAAGGCCACCACCCGGATGCAAGGAAAGGGCGGCGGCCCGATCCGCAAGACTCCCGGAAAAACGGAAGGAGACCTCATGCGACATTCATCCCTGCGACTGGCCACCGCCCTGGCCGCATCGCTGCTTTGCGGCCTTGCCGCCCATGCCGAACAGGCGGCCCCGGCGCCGCAAGCCGATCCGGCCGCGGTCCGGCAGGACAGCCGGATCAGGACCGCCGCCCTGGCGCAAGGGCTTTACGAACTGGTGCATTCACCCCGCCAGGGCGCGCTGTTCGCGGCCTCGGCCGGCGGCTTCGGCGAGAATGCGGCGCCTTCGCGCATCCTGCGCCTCGACCCCGAGACCCTGGCCGTCCAGGCCGAGATCCCGCTGGACCGGAAGGGCTTCGGCCTTGCCATCGACGACGCGGCCGGTCGGCTTTACGTCGGCGCCGGGCTGGACGCCGCCGTCATCGTCATCGACACGGCCGCGAACAAGGTCGTCGGCACCATCCAGCTGGCCGAGAAGATCAAGGACGAAAAAGGTGAGGACGCCTATCCCCACCATTTCCGCGAACTGGCGCTGGACCCCGAGAGCCATCGCCTCTATGCGCCGGGCCTGCACCCCACGGGCTCCAGCCTCTATGTCGTCGATACCGAGGCGATGAAGGTGGAAAAGGTCGTGCCGGGCTTTGGCTACAACGCCACCGGCATCGCCATCGACCCCGCGGCGGGCCGGGTCCATGTCTCGAACCTGCAAGGCCAGCTCTTCGCCGTCGATACCGGGACGCTGGAGATCGTCAGCACGGTCGAGACCGGCGCGGACCAGTTGCTGAACCTGGCGCTGGACGCCGAGGGCGGGCGGCTTTTCGCCATCGACCAGGGCCATCCGCGTGTCACCAAATACCGCGCCGAGGCGCTTCCCGACTACCAGCCCAGGGGCGAGGGCAACCAGGTCTTCGTCTTCAGCACCAGGGACGGCAGCGAGATCAGGCGCATGGCCAGCGGCGAAGGACCGGTCGCCCTGCGCTTCGACGGCGAGCACCGGCGGCTTTACGTCACCAACCGGGCCGAGGGCAGCATCAGCGTCTTCGACACCGACAGCTACGACTTGCTGGAAAAGCTGGAGACGGGCGCGCATCCGAACAGCCTGGCCTTCGACGCCGGCCGCAACGCGCTGTTCGCGACGGTGAAATCCGCCGAGGGCGCGCCCAAGAACAGCGACGAGAGCGTGGCGCGCATCGACCTGTGACCGCCCGCGCGAAGGGCATCGGGGGCCGGATCATCCCGGCCCCTTTCCATTGGGGCCTGGCCGGCACGAGATCCTGGAACCTTGCGCGCAGGGTCAGCCTGCGCAGACCCCGCCGTCCCGAAGAACGCCTCGCGCGATGCGCGTCAGGCCGGCGGAGCCCGCAAGATCGCCAGGGCATTTTCCGACGGAAACCTTCGAAATCGACGCCAAAGAACCACAGTCCGGGAAAGGATGGGGCGCAGGATCGCCCCACCGTTCAGCGGGGATCTGCGTCGATGGCCGCCAGCACCGCATCCGCGCTTTTGCTGTTCACGGCCAGGCGCACATCGTAAAGAATCGCCAGCCGCAGCAGCGATTTCACGTCCACGTCATGGGGCAAGGCGGACAGCGGGTCGATGAAGAAGATCAGGTTCTTCAGCCGCCCTTCGGAAATCATCGCCCCCAGTTGCGCGTCGCCCCCCAGCGGGCCGCTGAGAAGCCGGGTCACATCAAGCCCCGTCGCCGCATGGATCCGCGCTCCGGTGGTGCCGGTGGCGACCAGCGACAGCGGCCGCAGCCGCAGCCGCAGCCGCAGCCGGTCGATCCGCTCTTCGACCCAGGCAATCAGGTCGTCCTTCTTGCCGTCATGCGCGACAAGGGCCAGGTCGGCGTGAATATCCATGCAGGCTCCGCAAGATAGCTGTTGTTAGCGCAATCATATTGGTTTGCCCGCCGCAAGTCGAGTTAATGATGGCAAGCACTTTCAGGGGCGAGCGGTGATGCAGATCTTCCTCGGCGACAGCCATGCCTATCCGGGATGCCGCGCGACATTGCCGGGCGATCTGCCCGCGGCCGGGACCGATGTCGTCATATGCCTTGCCGACGGGATCGAGGTGCCGGGCCGCCTGTCGCCTTGCCCCGAAGGATTCCGGCTGGAAATCGCCAGCCATCGCACCGCGGCAGGAACCTCCATCGCGCGCAAGTCCTGGCTGCTGGGGCGGGACGATGCCGGCTGGAAGATCAAGGCAAGGCTCGCGGACCCCGCATGATCGCCGCGCCGGCGCAGGGATGCGGGATCGGCGTGACGCCGGTCGCCGTCCAGCCCGGCCGGCGGCGACCGGGGGTAGTGGAGAGCCGTGGGCGATAAGGCCCGCGCCGAGGCCACCTCGCCGAGATCGTCCCGAAAATCGTGGCGCGGGCCGGGCCGCGTTGCGTGCTGGACGCGGGCTCGGCACGCTGGATCAGCGGGTCGCGCTGAAAACTCCCGCCGCGGCATCCGGCATCTGCCAGCCCGGTTCGTCCCGGCGGCGGAGAGCTTGTCGAAGGCCGGGCAAGCCGATCCGTGCCCGGCGGTGTCGAAATCCGCCTGGACAGGACGCCCGGAAAAGACCCTTCCCTGCCCGGCCCTTTCACCCTCGGCTGCGGCGGACCGGATGTCCTGCCGGCGCCGTCACCAGCCGCCCCTTGCGCCGGCAAGGGAGGGGCGGCTGGTCGTCTCTTGCTGAATGAGGCGCTCAGCTCAGGTGCTTGCCCTTGGTTTCCGGCGCCCACATGATCGACAGGACCAGGCCCAGCAGCGGGAAGCCCGCCATCATCGTCAGCGTGGCCGAGAAGCCGAAGGTCTGCATCAGCCAGGGCAGCAGGAAGGTCACGCCCGCCGCGGAAATGCGCGAGAAGGCGGCCGAGAAGCCGACGCCGGTGGCCCGGACATGGGTGTCGAAGATCTCGGGCGGATAGACATACTGGATGTCGTTGGCGGCCGGGGCCACGAACATGTAGATGCCGAACAGGCCCAGCACGATCCAGGCGGGCGCTTGCGGGAACAGGCCCAGGCCCAGCAGCGTCAGCAGGATGATGGCAAACGTCCAGATGACGAAGCCGCGCCGGCTCATCCAGTGCAGCAGAAGGATGCCGGCGAACGCGCCCGCGATCTGGATGGCGTTCAGCCACATGTCGACCGAGCCCGATTCCTCGACGCCCAGGGATTGCAGCACCGGCATCATGAAGGTGAAGATGCCGAAGAACGGGCCGACCTGGCAGAACCAGAAAAGGCCCGAATACAGCGACTGCCGCCAGGTCCGGGCGGTGAACAGCTCGCGCGGCGAGGCGTGTTCCGCGCCCAGCTCGATTTCGGGGATGTAGAACTCATTGCCGAAATGGCGGTCGACGACGGCGCGCGCCTCGGCCTTGCGGCCCCTGGCTTGCAGCCACATCGGGGTTTCCGGCAGGGTCATCCGCAAGACGAAGGTGATGATCGCCGGCACGGCGCTGGTCGCCAGCAGCATGCGCCAGTTGTCGCCCTGGTAAAGCGCGCCCACGATGAAGGCGAGGGTGAAGCCCACCTGCCAGCCGATCGAGAAGCTGCCCAGCAGCATCCCCCGCCCCCTGCGGCGCGAGAACTCGGCCAGCACCGACGAGCCGACCGCATATTCGACGCCGACGGCCAGGCCCAGCGCCAGCCGCAGCGCCACCAGTTGCCAGACGTCCTGGACGAACAGTTGCATCAGCGACAGCAGGATGAAGGCGGCAAGGTTCCAGCCGAACACCGGCCGGCGGCCGAAGCGGTCGGCCAGGTTGCCAAAAAACAGCCCGCCCACGAAGATGCCGATCAGCGCGCTCGATGCGATCAGGCCCTGGGCCAGCGCGGAAAGCTGCATCTCGTTTCCGGCCAGCGACAGGGCCGGGCCGACGATGCCCAGGACATAGCCGTCCAGCACCGCGCCGCCCAGAACGGCGGCGGCGGCCAGGATGTGAATGGTTTTCAGCGGCGCCTCGTCGACAGGCAGGCGCCCCTGGGCGTCCCGCACCGCCGGCCCGCCCGACAGTATTGCAATGGCCATCTATCCTCCTCGTTCCGTTCAAGCCCGAGGCTTCCGCTGAAGAGCGGCGGAACCTCGCAAATCCGCATGATCCATGGCTTGCCCACGATGTGGCTCCTCCGCAGGCCATGAAGGCGGTGGCTGGCGCATGGCTTGCCGGCGAATGCCTGGCACCTGGCCGCCAAGGCCATCCCGGCGCCGCTTTCGACGCGCGTCGCCGGCTGCATCACCATGGCGCACAGGCCGCCCAGCCAGGGTCTTTTCAGCGGATCGGGCGCGAAACCCGCAAGCAATCCAGCTCAAATTTGCCGCGGTTCTTTCGCATCCGTTCTGTCGGATTTGCGCGGTTCGGCGGCAAGCCTGCCGGCCGCCGATGGGCATGCCGCCTGCGCCGGATGGGACGCGCCACCCGATGGCCGGCCGCCTTATGCAAGAGCGTTACGCCTTTCGGTTCAACCGCCCATCCCGGCGCGAAAGGGGGCAGAGCGTCGGCCTTGGGGATCATGCCATCCGGGATGCGGGCGATGGCGTGGGGCGCGCTTGCCTGAAGCCCGTCGGGAAGGGTATCGCGCAAGCGCAGGCAACCCGCGCCGCCAAGGCGCCTTCGCGTGCCGTTGCCGCCAAGCGTTGCTCAATGCGCAAGTAGCGGCGCAGCCATCCTCTGTTGGCCTTGGAAGGCCCGAAAATGCGGGCCTGGTGTCGAAAGTCAAGCAATATGCAAGGCCATGGTTACCCGATCCCCCGGACCTCTGGGGGCGGCGCGGCCCTGCCATGACGTTGAGGTAGTAGATCTGGAAGCCATGAGGTGCGTCGCAGGGATGGTGGCCGCGCGGGACCAGAGTCACGTCGCCGTCCTTCACCGCCATCAACTCGTCAAGGGTGCCGTCGTCGGTATCCGCACGGTTATTCGGCGGCGCTGCTGGAGATTTCGTCGCTTCTGGGCATCCTTATCCTGCCTCGATCACCTTGATCCTCTTCGCCGTCTCGCCCGGCGACCGGCTGGAAAAAGCCATGCGCCGCAAAATGCAGGATGCGGCAGCCGCCGGAGGCCGCGCGGACCCCCGCCTCGCCGGCATCAGTGCCGCGCCGATCAGCGGCTGGCCTTCGCCATCCAGCAACCCGTCGAATGGGATCAGATGCGTCACCCCGTCCGGCCGCGGCCGTCGCCCCGTCGCCGATCCCCGCCGCCCCGGCGATTGCAGGAAGACCAACCGCCGGCAGCCGGGCGCTTGGCACGGCTGCCGGCGGGCGGGGAAACTCACGCAGATGCGGAGGTGGGCGCTGGCCCATGAGGCCGGCTGACCCGGTTCGGAGAACTCGCAATGGGGCGGAATGGAATAGGGCAATGCGGCTGTATTCTTTCGAAACGCATTGCGTGCGGACAAGGGGATACGCCTTCCCCGCTGCAAATACCTACACGATCGCCCCGGACAGCTCGACCGCAATCGCTGTGCTGCTACGCATAATCAGTTCCAATTCAATCTTGCTATGAACCATGTAATTGGGGTCGGGCGCTCCAATCATCGCAAGAATCTCTCGCCCCGCCGTGGCCCCCAATTTCTGCGCGGGGATGCGCACTGTGGTGAGCGCCGGTTCCATCTGCGCCGAGCCGGCAAAGTCGCCGATGCCGATCACCGACAAGGTGGTGGGAATGGCGATCCCCAGCCGCGCCGCCGCATAGATCGCCCCCTGCGCGATCACGTCATTGGCGCAAAGCAAGGCGCTCGGCCGGTCCTGTCCCGCCAGTAATTCCAGGCAAGCGGCCTTGGCCTGGGCGATGCTGTAGGGCACCTCGACCTGCCAGCGATCCTGCAACACGATGCCGGCATCGCGGAAAACAGCCGTCGCCGCCGTCTTGCGGTCACGTGCCCGGTCGTTGTCGAAGGTGGCGGGAAAGACCATGCCGATGCGGCGATGCCCCAGCGCGATCAAATGCTCGGCGGCCATCCGCCCCGCCTCGCGGTTGTCCACCCCGATGCAGGGCAGCGCCGAATCCGGCAGGTAGTTCCAGAGCGCCAGCAATGGCACGCGCTGTTCGGCGATCAGACGGAAGGTGCCGGCGCTGTGATCCAGCCCGACCACCGCCAGCGCATCGACGCGATGCTCCAGCAATTTGCGAACCAGCCGATATTCGGTCTCCAGATCGTAGCCATGCGAGGCCAGGAGCAGGGTGAAGCCCTGCTCGCTGACCGTGTCGTTAAAAGCCTGGACCACCTCGGCGAAGATGGTGTTGGCGACGGTCGGCACCACCAGACCGATGGTGGCGCTGCGCTTGCCATGCATGGCCTGCGCGGCGCGGTTGCGGATATAGCCGGATTTCTCGATCGCCAGTTCGACCTTCTTGCGCGTCGCCGGATGCACCAGATCCGGGTGATTCATCACCCGCGACACCGTCGCCGGTGAAACGCCTGCAAGATTGGCTACGAAAACAATATCTGGCTTAATCATCAGATTTTCCATATATATTTTTATGAATCATAAAATTTAATGAAAACAGTTGCAAGACTGTTTTCATGGCCTAGGGTCGAAAACCACGGCAAGAGGAGGCCGTGCCAGACCAACATTGCAGACAGGGCGAGCCCCGGTTTTTCCGGGCTGCTGACCTATTCACCTTCCCGGCGGGCGGACTGCCGGGAGCAGGAGCAAATGACAGGTATGAACATCTCGAACGATATTCTTTCGGTCGACGCGGCGATGGTGCGGGCGCGCAGCGCCCAGGCCGGATACGAGGCGGGGGGCAGCCAGAGCCGCTATGATCGGGCTGCCCTTGCCGTCGGCTGGGCCATCATGCAGCCCGAACGCAACCGGCAACTGGCGGAACTGGCGGTCCGCAGCACCGGGCTGGGCAATGTCGCCGACAAGATCGTCAAGAACCATCGCAAGACGCTGGGGCTTCTGCGCGACATCCGTGGCGTGGCCACGCATGGCATCCTGTCCGACGACCCCGAAACCGGCATCGCCGAGATAGCGCGGCCCATCGGCGTGATCGGCGCGGTGGTGCCCTCGACCAACCCGGCCGCGACGCCGGCGAACAACATCATCAACGCGCTGAAATGCGGCAATGCCATCGTTCTGTCGCCCTCGCCCAAGGGGGTGGCCTGCTGCGAGATGCTGCTGGGGTTCATCCATGCCGAGTTCGACCGCATCGGCGAGGACCGCGACCTGGTGCAGATGCTTCCAGGGCAAGGCAGCAAGGCCAAGACCCAGCGCCTGCTGGAGACCGCCGACCTGGTGGTCGTGACCGGCAGCCAGGACAACGTACGGCGCGCCTATGAAAGCGGCACCCCCGCCATCGGCGTCGGCGCCGGCAATGTGGCGGTGATCGTGGACGAGACCGCCGACCTGGCCGATGCGGCGGGCAAGATCGCCGCCTCCAAGACCTTCGACAACGCCACCTCCTGTTCGTCCGAAAATGCGCTGATCGTGGTCGATGCGGTCTATGACGCCTTCGCCGCTGCACTTGCGGCCGAAGGGGGCGCGGTCCTGCCGCCGTCCGAGGCGCCGGGTATCGTGGCCCGGCTCTGGCAGGACGGGCATATGAACCGCGAGATCATCGCCAAGGATGCCGAGGTGATGATCGACCGGCTGGGGCTGGCCGGCAGGGTGCCGGCCGGCACCCGGCTGATCGCGGTCGAGACCGAGGGCATCGGTCCCGACCATCCGCTGTCGGGCGAAAAGCTCAGCCGCATCGCCGCGCTTTACCGCGCCCGGGATTTCGAGCATGCGGCGGAACTGGCGCGCCGCATCCTGAGCCATCAGGGCGCCGGCCATTCGGTCGGGCTGCATTCGCGCGACGCGGATCGCCCGCTGGCGCTTGGCCGCGACCTGCCGGTCTGCCGGGTCATCGTCAACCAGGCGCATTGCTTCGCGACCGGCGGAGCCTTCGACAACGGCCTGCCCTTTTCGCTGTCGATGGGGTGCGGCAGCTGGGGCGGCAACTCCATCGACGCCAATTTGAACTGGCGCCATTTCATGCAGCGCACCCGCGTCGTGCGGCCAATTCCCCCGCGCGAGCCGGCGCTTGACGAGATCTTCGGCAGCTATTGGCAGGAGGCGGGGAAATGAGGCTGGATCCGCTGAACCCGCCGCAGGGCACCACCCGCGACTGGCTGGACCATCGCGCCGCCGACCAGGGCCGGACGATCAGCCATGTCTTTCCCGAGGACGGCTCGGTCCTGACCTGGCGCGAATTGCGCGACGAGGCCGCCCGCATCGCCGGGCATCTGGCCGGGCTGGGCCTGGAGCGCGGCGAAAGCGTCGCGCTGATGATGCCCAATGGCCGCAATGCGGTGCTGGGCCTTTACGGCGCGCTTTACGGCGGCTTTCGGGCCACCATGATCAACCTGATCGCCGGCGCCGATGCCATCGGCTATGTGCTGTCGCATTCCGGCGCCCGCGCCCTGCTGGTCGATCCCGGCCAGCGCGCGCTGCTGGAGCCGGCGCTCGCCGCCCATCCTGCCGCGCCTGTGGTGATCGAGGCGGGTGCCGGCTTCGACTGGCCCGCCGGCTGCGCGCCGGCCGAGCCGCATCCGCATGGCGCCGCGGACGATGCGCTGCTGATGTATACCTCGGGCACCACCGGCCGGCCCAAGGGCGTGGTGCACAGCCATGCCAGCCTGCTGGCCGGCGGCTGGACCACGGCGTTGGCGCATGAGCTGCGGCCCGAGGACCGGGCCTTGTGCGTGCTGCCCATCTATCACATCAACGGGCTTTGCGTGACCATCCTTGGCCCGCTGCTCTCGGGCGGCTCGGTGGTGGTCTGCGACCGCTTTTCGGCCAGCCGGTTCTGGGGCCTGTGCGACCGGCACGAGGCCAGCTGGTTCTCGGTCGTGCCGACGATCATCTCGCATCTGCTGCATGGCGAGGGCGAGCCGTCGCCCGCGGCCCGGGCGCGGCTGCGCTTCGGCCGCTCGGCCTCGGCGGCGCTGGCGCCCGAGGTGCAGTCGGGCTTCGAGCGCCGCTTCGGCATTCCCATCGTCGAAACCATGGGCCTGACCGAGACCGCGGCGCAGATCCTGTCGAACCCGCTGCCGCCGGGCCTGCGCAAGATCGGCTCGCCCGGCCGGGCGGTGGGCAACCAGGTGGCGATCCTGTCGCCCGACCTGCGCCCGCTGCCGCCGGGCATCGAGGGCGAGATCGCCGTGCGCGGCGCCAATGTCATGCGCGGCTATCTGGGCGACCCGGCCGCCACCGGCGCCGCGCTGACCCCGGACGGCTGGCTGCGCACCGGCGACCTGGGCCAGATGGACGAGGAAGGCTACGTCTTCGTCACCGGCCGCCTGAAGGAGCTGATCATCAAGGGCGGCGAGAACATCGCCCCGCGCGAGATCGACGAGGCGCTCTATACCCATCCCGACGTGATCGAGGCCGCGGCCTTCGCCCGCCAATGCGCCCGCTACGGCGAGCGGGTCGAGGCGGCCGTCACCCTGCGCCCCGGCTCGCCGCTTGGCGCGCCCGAGCTGATCTCGATCTGCGAGGAGCGGCTGGGGAAGTTCAAGTCGCCCGAGGTGATCCACCTGATGGCCGAGCTGCCCAAGGGCCCCTCGGGCAAGATCCAGCGCCTGAAGCTGGCGCAACTGACACAATAGCGCCCAAGGGGCAGGAAGGAGGCGTCGTTTCCCAAGAACACGGCCCGCCGCCAGGAGCCCGAAGACCCGCCGGAGGAGGGCGGAGCTTCAACAGAGGACCGCGCAACGAGCCGCAAACGGACGTGCCAACACATCCAGCATAATCCAGGGAGGAGACATGCTAAGGCTTACCCGATTCAGGACGACGGACCGCGTTCTGTTCGTCATCTGCCTGATGTATCTGGTCACCTATATCGACCGGGTGAACATCAGCACCGCCGCCCCCGCCATGCAGGCCGAGCTGGGCCTGTCGAATTTCGAGTTGGGGCTGGCGTTTTCCGCTTTCGCCTATCCCTATGCGCTGTTCCAGATCCTCGGCGGCCGGCTGGGCGACCGGCTGGGACCGCACAAGACCCTGATCATCTGCGGCACCGTCTGGTCGGCCGCAACCGTGATGATCGGCTTCGTCGAGGGCGCGGTCTCGCTCATCATCGCGCGCGTGCTTCTGGGCATGGGCGAAGGCTCGGCCTTCCCGACCGCCACGCGGGCGCTGTCGAACTGGATGCCGGCCGAGAAGCGCGGCTTCGCGCAGGGCATCACCCATGCCTTCGCCCGTTTCGGCAATGCGCTGACCCCGCCGCTGATCGCCTTCCTGGTCATCGCGCTGTCCTGGCGGCATGCCTTCGTCATCGTCGGCCTGATCAGCTTCCTGTGGGTGGCGCTGTGGTGGTGGTATTTCCGCGACGATCCCCGCAGCCACAAGGGCATCACGCCCGAGGAACTGGAGGCCCTGCCGGACCAGAGGATCGTGGGCGAGCGCAAGACCCTGCCCTGGGGCCGGCTGCTCAAGCGGATGCTGCCGGTGACGATCACCGATTTCTGCTATGGCTGGACGCTGTGGCTGTTCCTGAACTGGATCCCGTCCTATTTCCTGCACCAGCACGAACTGGACCTGAAGAAATCCGCCATCTTCGCGGCCGGCGTCTTCCTGGCCGGGGTCGTGGGCGACCTGGCGGGCGGCTGGCTCAGCGACGGCATCCTGCGCCGCACCGGCAATGTCGCCCTGGCGCGGATCAGCGTGATCATCCTGGGCTTCCTGGGCGCCTTCGCCTGCATGTTGCCGGTAATGTTCTCGACCGATCTGGTGACGGTGGCGATCAGCCTCAGCGCGGCCTTCTTCTTCGCCGAGCTGATCGTGGCGCCGATCTGGGCCACGCCGATGGATATCGCGCCGCAATACTCCGGTACTGCCAGCGGTTTCATGAACTTCGGCTTTGGCCTGGCCGGGATGATCTCGCCTATCGTCTTCGGGCTGATCATCGACCTGACCGGACGCTGGGATCTGCCCTTTGCCGCCTCGCTGGTCTTGCTTCTGCTGGGCGCGGGCATGGCACTGTTCATCCGGCCTGACCGTCCGTTTCTCGACGATCCAGCGAACGAGGACGCGAACGAAGACAAGGATCTGGACTGCGATCCACAGATCGCCGGCGCAGTATCGAAATGAAGAAGGGACCTGCCCTGCCGGGCAGGTCCGATCCCCCCGCCAAACCAAGCCAAGCCAAGCCAAGCCAAATGGCATGCGAAGGATCACCCGGAGCAGTTCGATCGATGCCAGGGCCGATGCGAAATGTCTTTCCTTGGGATCGGCATGTTCCCGGTCTGGGCCGACAGCGAATTATGCGCGCCGCCATTGGATAATATACTGAAAATGCAAGGAAAATAAAATGAGAATGACCACTGAGGAGTCTTTT
>NZ_VCBQ01000004.1:0-96409 GCF_006386455.1 Paracoccus sp. FO-3
CGCCGAGGCCGAGCGCGAGGCCGAGCGCGCCGCATCCGACGCGCGCGAGTCCCGCGCCGCCCGCGAGGCCCGCGCCGAGGCCGCGATCCAGGCCGAAACCGCCGCCCGCCTGCGCATCCACGAGGAACTGGAAGCCACGCCCGAGGCGCTGCTGGAATCCCTGGGCGAGGTCGAGGAAATCGCCCCCGAGGCGCTGGAGGACCAGATCGCCCGCTTGCGCCAGAGCCGCGACGCGCTGGGCGCGGTGAACCTGCGCGCCGACGAGGACAAGCGCGAGCTGGAGACCGAGCGCGACCGGCTGGCGACCGAGAAAGAGGATCTGACCGAGGCGATCCGCAAGCTGCGCCAGGGCATCGGCAGCCTGAACCGCGAGGGGCGCGAGCGGCTGCTGGCCGCCTTCGACACGGTGAACGCCAATTTCACCACGCTGTTCACGCATCTGTTCGGCGGCGGCGAGGCGCGGCTGGTGCTGGTCGAATCCGACGACCCGCTGGAGGCGGGGCTGGAGATCATGTGCCAGCCTCCGGGGAAAAAGCTCTCGACGCTCAGCCTTCTGTCGGGGGGCGAGCAGACGCTGACGGCGCTGGCGCTGATCTTTGCGGTCTTCCTGGCCAACCCCGCGCCGATCTGCGTGCTGGACGAGGTGGACGCGCCGCTGGACGACGCCAACGTCACCCGCTTCTGCGACCTGATGGACGAGATGACGCGGCGGACCGAGACCCGCTTTCTTGTGATCACGCACCATGCCGTCACCATGTCGCGCATGGACCGGCTGTTCGGCGTGACCATGGTGGAACAGGGCGTGAGCCAGCTGGTCAGCGTGGATCTGAAGCGCGCGGAGGCTCTGGTGGCCTGACGCGCAAAGCGGTAATCAGCGCGCGATTTCCGCAACGGAGAAGATGATGCGAACCCTGGTTCCTCTTGTGCTGGCGGCGCTGATCCAGGCGCCCGCGGCACAGGCGCAGGTCATGGGCGATCCCGAGGTGATTCGCCTGTTGATGACGGATTTCGGCCTGCCGGCCAAGCTGACCACCGACGGCGCCGGCGATCCGCTGATCGAAAGCCGCATCGACGGCACCAGCTTCCAGGTC
This sequence comes from Paracoccus sp. FO-3, assembly GCF_006386455.1. Lineage (NCBI taxonomy): Bacteria > Pseudomonadati > Pseudomonadota > Alphaproteobacteria > Rhodobacterales > Paracoccaceae > Paracoccus > Paracoccus sp. FO-3. Next base: position 1,092 of record NZ_VCBQ01000004.1, read on the forward strand.
TACTTCTACCAATGCGAAAAGACCTGCGGCGCGATCCAGTTCTCGGCCGGGTTCGACCTGGACGATTCGATGCCCGAGAGCATGGCGAACCGCTGGAACCGCGAGAAGCGTTTCGGCAAGGTCTGGCTGGACGAGACCGGCGATCCCTTCATCGAGATGGATATCGGGGTTGCAGGCGACGGCATCGGGCGCAAGAATTTCGACGACGCGCTGGATGCCTGGCGCATCGTGCTGAGCGATTTCCGCGACTTCATCGACTGGTAGGAGAAAAGCATGTCCATCGAGACGAAACTGGCAGAGCTGGGGATCACGCTGCCCGACGCGCCCGCGCCGGCGGCGAACTACGTGCCCTATGTGATGACGGGCAACCTGCTGTTCGTCTCGGGCCAGATCAGCCCGGCCAAGGGGCGGCTCGGCGCCGACCTGGCGGTCGAGGAAGGGGCCGAGGCGGCGCGCGGCTGCGGCCTGGCGCTGCTGGCGCAGGCGCGGGCGGCGCTGGGGTCGCTGGACCGGGTGGTGCGGGTGGTCAAGCTGACCGGCTTCGTCAACTCGACGCCCGAGTTCACCGACCAGCCCGAGGTGATCAACGGCTGCTCGAACCTGATGGTCGAGGTCTTCGGCGACAAGGGCCGCCATGCCCGCGCCGCCGTCTCGGCCCCGGCCCTGCCGCGCGGCGTCGCGGTCGAGGTCGAGGCGATCTTCGAGTTCGCCTGATGGGTCTTGACCCGGATTTCCTGCGCTTGCCCATCGCCCATCGCGGGCTGCACGGGCCGGGCGTGCCGGAAAACAGCATGGCGGCGTTTCGCGCCGCCATCGCTGCGGGCTACGGCATCGAATGCGACATCCAGCGCGCCGCGGACGGCACGGCGCTGGTGTTTCACGACGACGACCTGCCGCGGCTGACCGGGGCCGAGGGGCTGGTCAGCGCCCTGGGCATCGACGCGCTGTCCATGCTGCGCATCATGGGCACCGCCGAGCATATCCCGACGCTCTCGGAACTGCTGGCCGAGGTCGCGGGCCGGGTGCCGCTGCTGATCGAGATCAAGGACCAGAGCCTGCGCTCCTCGGCCGAGGTGGGCGCGTTGCAGGCCGAGGTGGCGCGGCTGCTTGCCGGCTATGACGGCCCGGTCGCGGTCATGTCCTTCAACCCCCATGCGGTCGCGGCCTTCCATGCCGCCGCGCCTGGGGTGACGGTGGGGCTGACCACCTGCGGCTATGAGGCCGAGGACTGGGACATGCTGGACGCCGAAACCCGCGCGCATCTGGCCGCCATCGCCGATTTCGACCGGGTGGGGGCCGGCTTCATCTCGCATGACCGCCGCGACCTGGCCAATCCGGCGGTGACGGCGCTGAAGGCGCGGGGGGTGCCGGTGCTGTGCTGGACCGTGCGCTCGGCCGCCGAAGAGGCCGAGGCGCGCCGCGTCGCCGACAACATCACATTCGAGCATTACCTGCCCGCCAAGCCCTGACAATCGCCGCGCCCGCGCCTATGTTGCCCCCATGAGCGAGCTTGCCGTTTCCGTCCTGCCTGCGATTTCCGGGATCGACGCCGCCCAATGGGACGGCTGCGGGGCGGGCGCCAACCCCTTCACCACCCATCGCTTCCTGTCGGCGCTGGAGCAATCGGGCTCGGTCGGCGAGGGGACGGGCTGGCACCCAAGCCACCTGGTCGCGCGGCTGGACGGGCAGGTCGCGGGCGTCGCGCCCTGCTATGTCAAGACCGACAGCCAGGGCGAATACATCTTTGACCACGGCTGGGCGCAGGCCTATGCGCGGGCCGGCGGGCGCTATTACCCCAAGCTGCAATGCGCCGTGCCCTTTACCCCTGTCACCGGGCCGCGGCTGATCGCGTCCAGCCCGGCGGTGCGGCGCGGGCTGCTGGCGGCCATGGCGCAATTCGCGCAGCAATCGGGCCTGTCCGGCGCCCATGTCACCTTCTGCACCGAGGCCGAGGCGAGGCTGGGCGAGGCGGCCGGCTTCCTGCCCCGCGCCAGCGAGCAGTTCCACTGGCTGAACCGGGGCTATGCCAGCTTCGACGACTTCCTGGCGCAGCTGTCCTCGCGCAAGCGCAAGGCGATCCGCAAGGAACGCGAGCGGGCGCAGGCTTTCGGCGGCAGCATCCGCAGCCTGACCGGGGACCAGATCCGGCCCGAGCATTGGGACGCCTTCTGGACCTTCTACCAGGATACCGGCGGGCGCAAATGGGGCCGGCCCTACCTGACCCGCGCCTTCTTCGACATCCTGCACCGGACAATGCGCGACGACTGCCTGCTGGTCCTGGCCCTGCGCGACGGCCGCCCCGTCGCCGGGGCGCTGAACCTGGTCGGCAGCGACGCGCTTTACGGCCGCTATTGGGGCTGCACCGAGGACCACCCGTTCCTGCATTTCGAACTGTGCTATCACCAGGCCATCGACTGGGCCATCGCCCATGGCCTGTCCCGCGTCGAGGCCGGTGCGCAGGGCGAACACAAGCTGATGCGCGGCTACATGCCCAGCCAGACCCATTCGCTGCATTGGGTCGCCGACCGCGGCTTTCACGACGCCATCGCCGATTACCTGGAACGCGAACGCGAGGCCGTGGACCAGGAAATGGCGATCCTGGCCGAGATGGGTCCGTTCCGCCGCGGCGAGGTCAGGGACGCTTGACCAGCCGGAACGCGGCCGAGGCGCCCCAGCCCGCCGCCACCGCGATCGCCAGCGACATGATGCCGTAGATGAACGGCTGCTCCAGCGCCAGGCGATAGAGCCAGCGTTCCAACCCGACCTTGCGCACCTCGATGGGCGCGCGGAAGGTGTCGATGACCCGGCCGTCGCGCAACAGGAAGATGCGGGTGCTGTAGACGCCCTCGACCAGGTTGGCGGGCAGGCGGACATCGGCGCGAAACAGCGTCTGCTCGGCCAGCCGCACGGCGCCGTCGTCCTGGCGGTAAAGGTCGGCCGCGCGCCGCAGGCGGATCAGCGCCTCGGTATAGGGCACGGCATCCTCGACCTCCATCGGCCCGGCAAAGGCGCGCATCGCCAGCGGGATCGAGATGCGGTGGCGCTGGTCCTCGGCCGTGGGCAGGATCAGGTGCAGGGGCCGCGTCGTCGCCACCACGTAGAAGCTGGGGGCCGCGCCGACGCTGACCCGGCCGGTATTGATCCAGATGCCCAGCCGGCGTTCCTTGTGGCGCACGGTCAGCGCCTGGGCCGGCCCCTCCAGCGTGACGATCACGTCCAGGGGCGCGCCCGCCGGGATCTGCGTCTCGCGCTTGATGGCGCCGTAGATGATGATCTCGGAACCGTCGAAGCTGGTGGTGATGTCCACGTCGTCCCGCGACAGCCCGGCGACGATCTGCTCGGGCGGGGGCTGCGGGGTGGCCGGCTGCGCATTCGCCGGCAGCGCCAGCAGGACCGGCGCCAGGGCGGCGAAAAGCGCGTGCCGGATCATGGCAGGATCCCCGGCGTGATCGAATAAAGCTCGTCCGGGCGCAGGAACAGGTCCAGCGCCAGCTTGCCGCAGACCCCCAGCACCAGAAGCGCCAGCAGGATGCGCAGCTGCTCGGCCCGCAGCCGGGCGCCCAGGTGGGTGCCGATCTGCGCCCCGGTCACGCCGCCGACGATCAGCAGCACCGCCAGCATCACGTCCACCGTATTCGACGAGACGGCATGCATCAGCGTGGTATAGGCCGACAGGAAGGTGATCTGGAACAGCGAGGTGCCGATGACCACCTTGGTCGGCATCCCCAGCAGGTAGATCATCGCCGGCACCATGATGAAGCCGCCGCCGACGCCCATGATCGCGCCCAGCACCCCCACGGCGGCGCCGACCAGCAGGACCGGGATCGCGCTGATGTAAAGCCCCGAGGCGCGGAACTTCATCTTCAGCGGCCATTTGTGGACCCAGCCGTGCTGGTGGCGGCGCATCGGCTTGATCGGCCCGCTGCGGCGTGCGCGGTGCAGCGCGCGCAGGCTTTCCTGCAGCATCATCGCGCCGATCAGGCCCAGGAAGACGACATAGCAAAGCTGCACCACCAGGTCGACCTGGCCCAGCCGCGACAGCATGTTGAAAAGCAGCACCCCCGCGGAGGAACCGACAAGGCCGCCCCCCAGCAAGACCCAGCCCATGCGGAAATCCACGCTCTTGCGCTTGACATGCGCCAGCACGCCGGAAAAGGACGAGGCGACGACCTGGTTGGCGCCGGTCGCCACCGCGATGGCCGGCGGAATGCCGATGAAGAACAAGAGCGGCGTGATCAGGAAGCCGCCGCCGACGCCGAACAGGCCCGACATCAGCCCGACGATGCCGCCCAGGCCGATCAGCACCAGCGCATTGACCGCCACTTCGGCGATGGGAAGATAGATCTGCATGTCCTGCCCGGCTTATTGCCTTGTCCCGATGCTGCCCCGGCAACAGCCCTGCGTCAAACGCTTCCGTGGCCCTTCCGGCGGGTTGTCGCAAGCCTGTGGCGCGGATAAAGCAGATGGGACGGGCAGATAACGGCAAGGGACGCGGGCGGCGTGGACAGCGGCCCGGCGCGGCCGCCGGACAGGGAAGACCATGCGCATTCTGATTACCAACGACGACGGCATCAACGCTCCGGGACTCGAGACGCTGGAGGCGATCGCAACCGAGGTCGCCGGTCCGGGCGGCGAGGTCTGGACCGTCGCCCCCGCCTTCGAGCAGTCGGGCGTCGCCCATTGCATCAGCTATGTCCACCCGACGCTGATTGCCGAGCTGGGCCCGCGCCGCTATGCCGCCGAGGGCACGCCGGCCGATTGCGTGCTGGCCGCCATCGCCGACGTGATGCGGGACAATCCCCCGGACCTGGTGCTGTCGGGCGTGAACCGCGGCAACAACTCGGGCGAGAACGTGATGTATTCCGGCACCGTGGGCGGCGCGATGGAGGCGGCGCTGCAGGGCCTGCCCGCCATCGCGCTGTCGCAATACATGGGCCAGCGCACCGCGGCGCTGGACGATCCGTTCCAGGCGGCCCGGATGCATGGGCCGCGGCTGATCCGGCAATTGCTGGATTACGGCGACTGGACCTCGGACCAGGATTTCCGGCTGTTCTACAACATCAACTTCCCGCCCTGCGACGCGGCCTCGGTCAAGGGCACGCGGGTCGCGCCCCAGGGCCGCCGCCAGGGCGTCCGCTTCGAGGTCGAGCCCTATCACGCCCCGAACGGGCGGCGGTTCCTGTGGGTGCTGGGCGGCTCGCAGACCGCGCAGGCCACGCCAGAGAGTGACGTGGACGCGAATATGCGCGACTATATCTCTCTGACGCCGATGCGGCCGGACCTGACCTGCCACAAGACCCTGGCCGAATTGCGCGGCGTGCTGGAGGAGGGCTGAACCTGGGCATGAGCGATGATCCCGAGACCGCCGAACGCAAGATGCGCTTCCTGTTCGCGCTGCGGCAGCGCGGGGTCACGGATCCGCGCGTTCTGGAGGCGATGGAGCGCATCGACCGCGGCGAGTTCGTGCGCGGCCATTTCGAGGATCGCGCCTATGACGACACGCCGCTGCCCATTCCCTGCGGCCAGACCATCAGCCAGCCCTCGGTCGTGGGGCTGATGACGCAGGCGCTGGAGGTCGGGCCGCGCGACAAGGTGCTGGAGATCGGCACCGGCTCGGGCTACCAGGCGGCGGTGCTGTCGCTCTTGTGCCGCCGGGTCTATACCATCGACCGCCACCGCCGGCTGGTGGCCGAGGCCGAGGCGCTGTTTCGCCACCTGGGCCTGCCCAACATCACAGCGCTGGTCGCCGACGGCTCGCGCGGGCTGCCCGAGCAGGCGCCCTTCGATCGCATCATGGTGACGGCGGCGGCCGAGGATCCGCCGGGCCCGCTCTTGGCGCAGTTGAAGATCGGCGGTATCATGGTGGTGCCGGTCGGGCAGTCGGATGCGGTCCAGACCCTGATCCGCGTGCGGCGCGGCGAAAGCGGCTTTGACTATGACGAATTGCGGCAGGTGCGCTTCGTGCCGCTGGTCGAGGGGTTGGGACAGACATGACCCCCGGCCGTCCAGAGTGAGGAACGGGCAGATGATCAAGATCAGGCAGTTGGCGATGCTCGCCGGCGCTGCGGTGGCGCTGGCGTCCTGCGGGCCGCAGGGTGGCCTGGATTTCAGCAATTTCGACCCCGACCTGCGGCGTTGGGGCCGGGGCGGGCTGGAAACCTCCGGGGCGGCGGCGCGGGCCCAGCCCCGTCCGGCGCCGGACCAGCGCGGCGTGATCTCCTATCCGGGCTACCAGGTCGCCATCGCGCGGCAGGGCGATACGGTGGCCACCATCGCCGCCCGGCTGGGGCTGAACGCGGCCGAACTGGCCAGGTACAACGCCATCGAGGCCAATACCGTGCTGAACCCCGGCGCGGTGGTCGCCCTGCCGCGCCGCGTTTCCGCCGGGGTGCCGGCGGCGGCGCCTGTCGTCTCGTCCACCGGGCAGGTCAGCGATCCCTTTGCCGGGCAGGGCGTGCGGCAGCCGAACGTGCCCCCGGCCGCGGGGGCGGCGGGGGCGGTGACGGCGCAGACCCTGCCGGCCGCCAGCCAGCCCCGCCAGCATGTCGTCGCCGCCGGCGAGACGGCCTGGTCCATCGCCCGCAAATACAATGTCTCGGTCAACGACCTGGCCCAGTGGAACGGGCTGACGCAGCAGATGACGCTGCGCACCGGCCAGCGCCTGCTGATCCCCGTCGCCGGGCAAAGCCGCCCCGCCACGGCGGTCGTCACCGCGCCCGGAACCGGAAGCCCGACGCCCCGGCCGCCATCCTCGGCCGAGCCCCTGCCGAACGAGCGCACGCAGCCCGCCGCCAGCGCAGTGAACAAGCCGGCCGGCCCCGACCTGGGCCAGACCCGCACCGCCGCCTCGGGCAGCGGCAAGTTCCGCATGCCCGCCAACGGCGCCATCATCCGCACCTACCAGAAGGGCAAGAACGACGGCATCGACATTTCCGCGGCACCCGGCAGCACGGTTGCGGCCGCCGGCAGCGGCACCGTCGCCGCCATCACCCGCGACACCGACCAGGTGCCGATCATCGTCGTGCGCCACGAAGGCAACCTGATGACCGTCTATGCCGGGCTCGAGGATGTCGCCGTGACCAAGGGCCAGTCCGTCAGCGCCGGCACCCCGCTGGGCAAGGCCCGCAGCCAGGGCGTCGTGCATTTCGAGGTGCGCAACGGCTTCGACAGCGTCGATCCCGAGAAATACCTGAACTAGGCCCGCCCCCGCGCCCTGCGGCGAGGCGCGGGGCGCATTCGTCCCTCAGGTCACGGCGGCGGGCCGGGCAAAGCGCGGGTCTTTCCAGCTTGCGCTTTTCAGCACCTCCTCCAGCACCTCGACCGCGCGCAGCACGTCGACATGGCGCAGGTAGAGCGGCGCAAAGCCGAAGCGCAGCGTCGAGGGCGCACGGAAATCGCCGATCACCCCGCGCGCGATCAGCGCCTGCATCACCGGCCAGGCGTGGTCGTGGCCGAAGGCGACCTGGCTGCCGCGGCGGGCGGGTTCGCGCGGGCTTTCCAGCGTTAGCCCCAGCCCGGCGCAGCGCGCCTCGACCAGCCGGATGAACAGATCGGTCAGGGCCAGGCTTTTCGCCCGCAAGGCGCCCATGTCCACCCCGTCCCAGATCGCCAGCGCGCCCTTGAGCGCCCGCATCGACAGGATCGGCTGGGTGCCGCATTGAAAGCGGCGGATGCCGGGGTCGCCCTCGTATCCCGTCTCGAAGGCGAAGGGCCGGGCATGGCCCCACCATCCGCTGAGCGGTTGGCGCGCCTGCCCCAGGTGCCGGTGCGCGACATAGACGAAGGCCGGCGAACCCGGCCCGCCGTTCAGGTATTTATAGGTGCAGCCGACGGCGAAATCCGCCCCCGCCGCGTCCAGTTCCACCGGCAGCGCCCCGGCCGAATGGCACAGATCCCAGACGGCGATGGCGCCGGCCGCCTGGATGCGCGCAGTCAGGGCCGCCATGTCGCGCAATTCGCCGGTCTTGTAGTTCACATGGTTGACCAGCACGGCGGCGACATCGGTATCCAGCAGATCCTCGATGGTGGCGCCGTCGACGCCCTCCAGCCGGAGCCGCGCGCCGGGCAGGGTCGAGGCGACGCCCTCGGCGATATAGAGGTCGGTCGGGAAGCTGCCGCTTTCCGCGACGATGGTGCGGCGCCCCGGCCGCAGCGCCATGGCGGCATGCAGCGCCTTGTAGATGTTGACCGAGGTGGTGTCCGCCACCACCACCTGCCCCGGCGCCGCGCCGACCAGCCGGCCGATGCGCTCGCCCAGTTCGACCGGCAGGTCGAACCAGCCGGCGCCATTCCAGCTGCGGATCAGCTGGCCGGCCCATTCGTCGCGGGCGGCGCGCAGCAGCTCTTCTTGCGCGGCGTGGGTCGGCACGCCCAGGGAATTGCCGTCCAGATAGACCTCGTCCGGGGACAGGATGAAGGCGTCGCGCAGGTGGCGCAGCGGGTCTTGCGCGTCCATCGCCTCGATCGTGGCACGGTCGGGAAGGGTCATGGCTCGTCCTTGTCGAATGGCTCCGGCGCCGGGCCGGTCGAGTTGCGGATGATCAGCTCATGCGGGCCCACGCGCTGCAATTCCTTCAGCGGCCGGCCCTCGAGCAGGCCGGCCAGGCAATCGGCCAGCGGCTCCCAGCTGTCGCGCAGCGGTGCCTTGGTCACGCTGAGCGCCGGGAAGAAGGCCGAGGCCCGCAGCGCCGGCAGGTGGTCGTCATGCGCCATGACCGAGACATCGCCGGGTATCCCCAGCCCCAGCGCCTCGAGCGCCTTGTAGACGCCCTTGGCGATATGGACATGGCTGCAGATGATCGCGGTCGGGGGCCGGTCGCCCTGGCGGAACATCTCGACGGTCGAGACCAGCCCCAGCGCCTCGGTCATCTCGCCGTGCCGGGTCAGCGCCGGGTCGAAGGCGATGCCGGCCTGCTCCAGCGCCCGGCGATAGCCGCGCAGCCGGGCCGAGGCGAAGCTCAGCCCCGGCCGGCCGTTGATCAGCGCGATGCGGCGATGGCCAAGCCCGGTCAGGTGGCTGGCCATCTGGTGCAGGATGCCTTCGTTCTCGATGTCGAAATAGGCGTGGTCGGGCGCCGGGCCGATGCGGCCATGCACCACGAAGGGGATGTCGTTGTCGCGCAGGAAGGCCGCGCGCGGGTCGTCGTCCGAGGGGCTGAACAGCACGAAACCGTCCAGAACCCCGTTGCCGATCAGGCGCTTGTAGACCTCGATGACCGGCTCTTGCGGGCGGGTGACATGCAGCACGAATTGCATGCCGCGCCCCGAGAATTGCGCCGAAAGCCCGGCGACGCCCTCCATGAACAGCCCGTCCTCGGCCAGGTTGGTCGATTGCGGCACCACCAGCGCCACCATGCCCGAACGCCCGGTCACCAGCTTGCGCGCCGAGATATTGGCCTGATAGTTCAGCGACCGCGCCACGGCCTTGACCCGTTTGCGCGTCGTCTCGTTCACATCGGAATGGTCGTTCAGCGCCCGGCTGGTCTGCGTGATCGACAGCCCGGCGGCCCGCGCGACATCCTTCAGCGTGGCCAATTCTCAGCTCCTCCTTGGGCCGCCTGCTTGCCCCGGAAATGTCTAGAGCATCCGCCCCGACCGGTCCATAGCCGCGATCCTGGCATGGCGCGCGGCAAGGCAAGGCCCTCGCCGGATCGGCCGCGCCTTGGGTCCAGCCCGGCGCGGCGCAGCCGGGCTGGCCGGCCCCATATCGTAGCGCATATCGCGAAAGGCGCGGCCCGGCGGAACCGGCCGCCAGGAATGCGGCGTTCTTCCGACCCAAAGGCCCCTGGGGCCTAGGACTTCGTCATGCCGCAAGCGCGTCGCATGGGGGCGCGGCGGTTCCGCCCGCCGCAGCCATGCGTGTCAATAACAGCCGATCTTGGCGATCCGGCCGTTCTCGCCGATCTCGAAATTCATCCGGTCGGCGCGGTAATCCATCGTCACCGCATCGCGCGGGCCGATGATGCGGGTGCCGGCGGGCAGGATCATCCTGTCCAGCACCGCGCGCGGCTGGCCGACCAGGCCCCGGAACGGCGCCGCGTTGCAGCTGTCGGCCTGCGGCGCCGGCGGCTGCGCCGGGGGCGGGGCCTCGGCACAGGCTGCCAGCGCGCAAAGCGGCACCAGCAGCAGGAAACGCCCGATCCTCCGCATCGTCAGCCGCAATCGATATTGTAGATATTGCCTGCCGCATCCAGCCGGAAGACGATGCGCAGCGGATCGTATTCCTGCGGCTCGATGCCGCGATATTCGACGACGCGATAATCGCGGGTCACGCCCAGGGTCGGGATGATGCTGCCGGGCTGGCCCAGGGCCGAGACATAGTTCTTGGCATGGCAGGCGTCGGGTTCGCGCGATTCCAGCCCGCTGACACCGGCCACCGGCACGGGCGGCAGCGGCGCGACGGCCGGAACCGGCTCGGGCGCCGGCGCATAGGCCGGGGCGCAGGCGGCCAGGGGGGCAAGGGCAAGAAGCGCGATCAGGGCTCGGGTCATCGGGCAATCATCCAGTAAGGGAATTTCTGGCGCGGCAGCATAAGGGCGCGGCGTCGGAATGAGAAGCGGCGCCTTGACGATTGCGGCGCGGCGTTGCCGCGAAACCGCGGGTGCGGCGGCCTATTCGGCCGCCTCGGCCAGTGCGTTCCGGCCGTTGCCGTAGCAGGACAGGAACATGGCCACCGCGCTGCGGTTCACCTTGCGCAGAAGCTCCTTGTCCACCGATTGCGGTCCCAGGAACAGGGCGCGGTCGTGGATCGTGACCCCGGCCAGCTCGATAAGCTGGTCGGCGGCCAGTTCCAGGTCGGGAATGCGCAATTCGCCGCGTTCGATGCAGCGCTCCAGATAGCCGATCAGCTGCTGGCGCAGCAGCGCCGGCCCCGACTCGTAATATTCCTGCGCGAGCGAGGGGAAGCGCTCGGCCTCGCCCACGCTGACCCGGAAGATCCGCAGCCCGAATTCCGAGATCATATGCGCCGAGATGATCTGGACGATGAAGGGCAGCACCTGCTCGACCGGCAGCTCGACCTCGATCAGGGCGCTGGCATCGGCCGCCTCGCGGGCAAGCTCGTTGCGGAAAACCTCCATGAACATGACGCGCTTGTCGGGAAAATAGCTGTAGAGCGTCGCCTTGGACACTGCTGCCTCGCGGGCGATGTCATCGACACTCGCCCCCTCGAAGCCGTCGCGCAGAAAAATGGTCCGGGCGCCCTCCAGCACCTGCAAGAATTTGCGACCACGCGTTACCGGAAGAGCCTTAGGCATCCGCTAGAACCCCCTCATTACTCCTTAACCTGCCCTGCGTGTCCCGCAGAACGGAACTCAGACACCGTAACGCCGACGCAAATCGAGCCTTCCCGTTCCATAAGGGCAAACCGGATTCGTTGCAAAGGTTCTGCGCGGTGAAGTACAATATGTCTAAAAGTTGTTTCCTGATTGGCCCAGCATCTCCGTTGGATCAATAGCGAATCGTCTTTGCCGGGGCGGCCTTGTGACGCGGATGGCAAAAACCTGAAGAAGCGGCGCATTTTGCCGACCCGCATCGCCCCGCGCCGGCCGGATGGGAAGGCCGCGGGCGCGAAAAAAATTCGCAGGCGCCACGCCCGCTTGGCATGATTCGCCTGCGCGGGGCTCCTGGATCGGCCACGGTCGCCGCCCCGGCCAGGCCGGCCGTCGGGCAGGGCAGGACGCCTGACCGGCCGGGAATGGGCCGACCGGCGCGCGCTTGCCTGCGGCGGTGCCGGCCTGTCGGTCCGGGCAGGCATCTGCCCTCCAGCTTGCCGGGCTAGCGGCGTTTTGTCGCAGGCCCGCGCCGTCATCCGCCGCCCCGCCGCGCCCTGTCGCGCCGCGCCTGCGCAACCAGATCCTTACGCAGCGCCTGCACGGCCTCGCCGCGGCCGAATTCGCGCGCGGCCGCCTGCCGGGCCAGCTCATAGCCGGGCAGGATCCGGGCCAGTTCTTCCTCGGCGGCCAGCAGCGCCCGGCTGCGTTCCCCGGCCAGCGCGTTGGTCAGCCGCGCCTCGGCCACGGAAAACGGCTGGTCCGCGCGATAGATCGCCTGAAGCTCGGTCTCCAGCTGGCCGATCCGATGGCGCGTCGCCTCGACATGGGCGCGAAAGGCGGCCAGGCGGCGCATCTCCATATCCGCCTTGAGCCGGGCGATCCGTTCCAGCCCGGCCAGCGCGTCGCGGTCCTGTCTCATGCTTCCTCCCTGCGGCGGGGGGCGCCGCCCCAGCCCTCGCGTGCCTTCTTGCGCATGGCCTCGGCAAAGCGGATCGCGGCGGCGACCGGGGCGAAATGCTCGGGCCTGATCTCGTGCCCGATCTCGACCGTGGCATGCAGCGCGCGGGCGCAGGGCGGATCCGACCAGATCGGCACCTGGTGTTCCTGCGCGCGCTCGCGGATGCGGCGGGCGACCTCGTCCACCCCTTTCGCCAGGCAGACCGGCGCCCGGCCGCTGCCGCGCTTCCATTCCAGCGCCACGGCGAAATGCGTCGGGTTGACGATGATCACATCGGCCTTTTCGACATCGGCCAGCATGGTGCTGAGCACGATGTCCACGCCCTTTTGCCGCCGCGCGGCCTTCAGGTGGGGGTCGCCCTCGTTCTCCTTGTGCTCGTCCTGCATCTCCTGGCGGGACATGCGGTGCCGCTTGAGGTATTCCCGGCGCTTCCAGATCAGGTCGATGACGGCGAAGACCGCGCCGATCCCCAGCGCCAGCAGCACCGCCCGGCGCAGGATCAGGCCCAGCCCCTCGACCCATTGCAGATCCTGCATGGCGCCCGAGGCCATCAGCCAGGACAGGAGCGAGGCGTAAAGGAACCAGCCGCCCACCCCGACCAGCAGCGCCTTTCCCAGCGAGATGGCAAAGGCGACCAGCCCGCTCTTGCCGAATTTCTGCGCGGCGTTCTTGACCGGGTTGATGCGCTTGAAATCGGGCAGCAGCTTCTTGGGCGTCAGCACGACCGAGTGCTGCGCCACCATGCCCAGCAGGATCGGCAAGGCGATGATCGCCACGCCGGCCAGGGTCGCCAGCCCCGCCTGTCCCGCAAGGGCGCGGGCCAGGTCGGTGACGGCGCGGCCCTCGCCGTCGGGCCAGGGCTCGCCGCCAAGCGCGCGCGCGGCCATGCCGATCCATGCCGGCGCGGCCCAGGCGCTGGCAAACAGCGCCGCGAACCAGAAGCCCAGATACATCAGCGCCGATTGCAGTTCGGCCGAGCGGGGGACGTCGCCTTCCTGCCGCGCCTTGCGCAGCTTGCTTTCCGAGGCGTCGAATTGCTTGTCGTCGCTGCTTTCCTGGCTCATCGCAGCAGCGTTCCCATCTTGCCGAGGACCGCATCGGCCCAGACCGACAGGATCGAGGGCGCCAGCACGACCAGCGCCAGCAAGGCCAGCAGGATCGCGCCGGGGGCGACGATGAAGACGACCGGCAGCGTGGGCATGACCTTGCTGATCATGCCCGACAGCACCTGGAACAGGAACCCGCCCAGGATGAAGGGCGCCGCCAGCAGCATGGCCAGGACGAAGCCCTGCCCGACAAGCGCGACGGCGCTGGACAGCACCTCGGAGACCTGCGGCCAGTCGCCCAAGGGCCGCAGCACCAGGCTTTCGCGCAACAGGTCGAAGGCGAGGATCGGAAAGCCCAGGGCCATCAGCAGGGCGAGGCCCGCCAGGTGCATCAGGTTGCCGATCGGATGCGGGGAATATTCGTTGGCGGCGCCGATCAGCTGCGACAGCGATGCGGTCGCGGCCATGGCCGTCGCCGCGATGTCCAGCGCCACCGCGAAGAGCCGCACCAGCCCGCCCAGCACCAGCCCGGTCAGGATCTCGGCCCCGGCCAGGGCGGCCAGGTGCAGCAGGCTGCCGATGTCCCCAAGGGACTGCGCGCCTTCCGCCAGCAGGGGCGTGACCGCCATGGCCAGCGCGGCGCGCACCCGCACCGGCAGGGCGCGTTCGGAAAAGACCGGCAGCATCGCGAAACAGGCCTGCACCCGGCAATAGGTCAGCATCAGCGTGGCCAGCATGGCCGCCAGGCGCGGATCGGCCAGGAATTGCGTCATGGCGCCACCGTGCCGCGCAGCCGGATCTGCGCGGCGGGGTCGATCTCGTCCAGCCCCAGCACCGGCGTCGCGATCCCGGCCGAGGACAGCATCATCCGCACCAGGCGCCTGCGGTGATCGGGCACCGCAAGCACCACCTCCAGTCCGGGGGACAGGCCGGCCAGGGTGGCCTGGACGGCCTCGGCCAGGCGTTTCTGGATCTGCGGGACGGCACTGGCCCCGGCCCTGGCGCCTTCGGCCTCGCCGCGGGCGATCTCGGCCTCCCATTGCGGATGCAGCTGCAGCAACCCCAGATAGCCGTCCTGATCCAGGAACTGTTCGGTGATCTGGCCGCGCAGGCGCTTGCGCACCTGTTCATAGACGGCCTCGGGCGAGGCGGCATTGCGCGATTCGTGAACCGCGTCGGTGATGAGAACCAGGTTGCGGATCGAGATGCGTTCCTCCAGCAGGCCGCGCAGCACGGCCAGCAGCATCTCGGGCGACACCTTGTCGGGCACCATGCTGTCGAAGAAGCGCTGGTTGACCTGGGCGCGATGCTCGTCCGAAATGCCGCACAGCTCGCGGATCATGCGCTGCATCGAGGACAGGGTCAGAAGCGCGGGCAGGTTGGTCTTGACCACCTCCATCAGATGCGTGGACAGAACCTCCATCGGGGTGACGACGGTGGCGCCGGCGATCGCCGCCTCGTCCTGCCATTCCGGGGCGATCCAGCGCGCGGCGCTGTCGTAGACGGGCTCGCGCACGCTTTCGCCCGCAAGCCCCTCGAGCGTGGATTCCGCACCCAAGGCCAGCACGCCCTGCGGCCGCAGGACGCCCTTGCCCCGCACCACGCCGTGCAGCCGGATGACATATTCGCCGTCCTGGAAGCCGGTGCCGTCGGTGATGCGGACATCGGGCAGGATCAGCCCGTAGGCGCGGGCGATATGCAGCCGCAGGTTGGTGATGCGCTGGCCCAGCCCGCGCGCCGGGTCCAGCGCGCTGACGATCAGCCCCGCACCGATCTCGACGCAGATCTCGTCGGTGTCCAGCACGTCGCCGATGCGGGTCGGTGCGGGCGCTGCGTTCCGGGGCTCGTCCGGCGCGGCCCTGGGGGCCGCCCTGTCCTGGCGGGCGCGGATGAACCAGGCCGTCGTGCCCAGCACCGCCGCCAGGCCGAAGAACACCAGCGTCGGCATGCCGGGCACCATGCCGATGACCAGCATCCCGACCGCGCTGATGAAGGGCATCTGCCAGTTGCTGAGGAATTGCTGCGACAGAAGGTCCGCCGTCGTCTCGGTCGCGCCGCCGCGCGACAGCAGCAGCGCCGCCGCCATCGAGGTGATCAGCGCCGGGATCTGGCTGACCAGCCCGTCGCCGATGGTCAGCTTGGAATAGGTGCTCATCGCCTCGCCCAGGGGCATGCCGTGCAAAAGCACGCCCGCGGCCAAGCCGACGAACAGGTTGATCAGCGTGATGACCAGGCCGGCGATGGCGTCGCCCTTGACGAATTTCGACGCGCCGTCGAGCGAGCCGAAGAAGCTGATCTCGCGCTGTTCGCGGGCGCGGCGGCGCTTGGCCTCGTCATGGTCGATGGCGCCCGAGTTCAGGTCGCCGTCGATGGCCAGCTGCTTGCCGGGCAGCGAATCCAGCGCGAAGCGGGCCGAGACCTCGGCCATGCGCCCCGACCCCTTGGTGATGACCATGAAGTTCACCACCGTGATCACGGCAAACACCGTCAGCCCGACCAGGAGCGAGCCGCCGGCGACGAATTCCGCAAAGGCCTGGATGACATGGCCCGCCGCGGCGGTGCCGTTCTGGCCATCGGTCAGGATCAGCCGCGTCGACGAGATGTTCAGCGACAGCCGGATCAGCAGCGAGACCAGCAGCAGGACCGGGAAAGCCTGGAAATCGGTGGGCTTTTCCACCAGCGAGGCCATCACCAGGATCAGCGTCGCGCTGGCGATGGACAGTGCGATCCCCAGGTCCAGCAGCCGCGCCGGCATGGGGATGACCATGGACAGCACGATCAGCAGCAGAACCCCGGTGATGATCAGCGGCCGCGCCGCCCAGCCGGTTGCGGATGTCTCGGCAAGGCTCATTCCTGGGCTCCCTGGGGGCTGGGGGGTCTGGCGGGTTCAAGCAGGCGCTCGATGCTCCAGGCCGGGCCGGCCAGCATGCCCGAGCGCCTGAGAAAGATCAGGACTTCGATCCGGTCCGCGGGCGAAAGCCGCATCAGCCTGTCGCCCATGTCGGCCGGCAGCGGCTCGCCGTAAAGCAGCCGGTCGGTCGCCTCGCGGATCAGGCCGTCGCGGGTCGGCGCCCCGTCCGGGCCGGGTCCGGCGGCAAGCGCCGCGGACAGGATCAGCACCGTGATCACGATGCCCTCTTCAGCTCGCGCAGCGCGTTCTCGACATCGCCGAACGAGGGGCGGACATGTTCGGGCGCGGATTGCCGGCCCACCTCGACGCAAAGGTTGGTCGCATGCTGGTGCAGCCCGGCGATCAGCACCGACTTGATCACGTCGTAGAAGGCCTGGTCCTGCCTAGTCACCGCCCCAAGCCGCTGGGCGAAGGGCGCGACGAGCCCATAGGCCAGGAACACGCCCAAGAAGGTGCCGACCAGGGCGCCGCCGATCATCTTGCCCAGCACCTCGGGCGGCTGGTCGATCGAGCTCATGGTCTTGATCACGCCCAGCACGGCGGCGACGATTCCCAGCGCCGGCAGGGCGTCGGCCATGTTCTGCAGCGCATGCGGCGCATGCATGGCTTCCTCGTTCATCAGCCCGATGCGCTGCGAAAGCATCTCCTCGACCTGATAGGGGTCGTCGTAGTTCAGGCTGGCCGAGCGCAGGGTGTCGGCGATCAGCGTCACCACATGCTCGTCGGCCAGGATCCGCGGATAGGCCTGGAAGATCGGCGAGGAGCCGGGGTTCTCGATATGCTCTTCCAGCTCGACCGGGCTGGCGCGGGCGATCCGCAGCAGCTGGAACAGCAGGCACAGCACGTCCTGCACGTCGGATTCGTGCCAGCGCGGCCCCTTGAGCGAGCGGCCGATGCCGCCCAGCGCCTGCTTGATCACCACCGTCTCGTTGGACAGCAGGAACGAGCCGATCGCCGCCCCGCCGATCATCATCATCTCGAAGGGCAGCGAATGCAGGATGACCCCCAGCTTTCCGCCGGCCAGGAGGTAGCCGCCGAAGACCATCGCGAAGGTCACGACAATGCCGATCATGCCGAACATCTGTTCACCTACTTCCCGGGGGCCCGAAGGGCGCCCATGTATGAGGTCAGGACCGCAGCATGGCCCGGCTCGACCGAGGCCATGATCCGTGCGCCGGTTTCCGGCTGGACGCGGGCAAGGATCTGCGCGGCGAAATCCGGCGGCAGGTTCGACAGGACCATGGCCGCCTGTTCCGGCTTCATCTGGTCGTAGACCGCGATCAGCCGTGCGATGTCCTCGGTCTGCGCCTGGCTTTGGCCCCGGTTGTTCTGGGCGATATGCTGCTTGAGCTTGCGCAGTTCGATAAGCCGCTCGGTCAGCCGCCTTTCGGCCGAGGCGATCTCGGCCTTGCGACGCTCGATGTCCTGCATGTAGCGGTCGATGCGCAAGGCGCGTTCGCGCAGCGTCTCGGCCAGGGCCACCGCTTCGGGGACATCGGTGCAGCCGGCCATCAGCTCGGACGGCACGGCATGGGCCGACAGGCGCGACAGCCCGTCCATCAGCATCGCCGCCTGGCCGGCCGCGGCCAGGATCATCACGCCGCCCAGGATCGACAGGACCGGCTTACGCATCGGCCACCGCCCCCTCGCGCCGCCGGCGGCGTTGCAGCCGGTTCGGCCGCTGCGGGCCGGGCTCGGCGAATTTCTGCTGGAGCATCCAGAAGGCGCGTTCCTGCTTGGCGCGCTCGATCTCGTCGGCAAGGGCCTGGGTGGCGGCGGTGGCCTCGGCCTTGGCCAGCAGGATGGATTTCTCCAGCCGGCCGATCTCGCTGGTCATGACGGCGATGGCGCCGCCCAGGCCGGTCTCCAGGTCGTTCAGCTTGCGCAGCCGGCGGGCCAGCATGAAGCAGAATCCCGACAGCCCGATGGTGAAGGTGATCAGAACGACCTGTAAAAGCTGCGCAATCGTCATTGGATCCTGAACTCCGTGATGAGGACATCGGTGAACGCCTCCTTGCCCAGGACGAAGACGGCACGCGTCGCCAGCTCGTCGCGGACGATGTCCAATATTCCGCGCTTTTCGAAAGCCGCGGGGTCTATGTCGGTGAGAAAGCCGTTGAAGCTGTCCAGCAGGCGCGGGATCAGGTGCTCGACCTCGGCGCGGCGGTTCTGGTCGGTCTCGATCTTGACCGTCATCACCAGGGTCCGCGCCCGCGGCCCGGCCAGCGTCAGCACGATCTGGGGAATGTCGACGAAAGCCACGGCCGGCGCGGCCACGGGCTGCACCTTTTCCTGCCTGGGCGCCAGAAGCGACATGGGCGACCAGAAGCCAAGCCAGGTCGAGGCGAAGCCCGCCCCGCCCAGGACAAGGGCCAGCCCCAGCGGCAGCAGGATGCGCTTAATCCCCCCGCCGGTTTTTTCTTCCGCGTTGATGTCGGCGACATCGGTCATGGTGATTCTCCGTCCGTCCGGGGACTGGATATCACCAGCGGGCTAACCAATTCTTAATCGCCCCCGTGCCATGAAGGTCGCGACAAGGATCACGGCGATTCGAAGGGGACGGTTTTGCTGAAGCTGCAGGACTACTGGCGCGAAAGAAGCGCAAGACAAAGGGCCGTGCTGGCGGCTGCCTTCCTGTTCACCTTTGCCGCCATTGCCGGGCTTTCCTGGCTGGCCAGCCGGCCCGGCATGGCGCTGCTGTATTCGGGGCTGGATTCGCAGCAATCCGGCGCCGTCATGACCGCGGTCGAGAAATCCGGCGTTCCCTATCAGATCCGGGGCGATTCGATCTGGGTCGCGGAAAGCCGGCGCGACGAATTGCGCATGATGCTGGCCGGCGAGGGGCTGCCCTCGGCCGGGGGCAAGGGCTATGAAATCCTGGACGGCATGTCGGGCTTCGGCACCACCTCGCAGATGTTCGACGCCGCCTATTGGCGCGCCAAGGAGGGCGAGCTGGCCCGCACCATCCTGGCCCTGCCGAACGTCAAGGCGGCGCGCGTGCACCTGGCGGTCCCGCAGGGCCGCGGCTATCGGCGCGAAGCCGAGGCGACCGCCTCGGTCACGCTGACGACCGACGGCACGCCGATCAACCGCAGCCAGGCCAAGGCGCTGAAGTTCCTGGTTTCCTCGGGCGTGCCGGGCATGTCGGCGGACCGGGTGGCGGTGATCGACGGCGAACGCGGCGTCATTTCCTCGGGCGAGGATTTCGCCGGCGAGGATCGCGAGGCCGAGATGAAGCGCAATGTCGAGCGCATCCTGGCCGCGCATGTCGGCCATGGCAACGCCATCGTCGAGCTGCACCTGGACGTGGTCAACGAATCCGAACTGCTGACCGAGCAGCGCTTCGACCCGCAGGAACGCGCCCTGATCTCGCAGGAAAGCGAGGAAAGCGCCGACGAAAGCAGCAATGCGCAGCAGGGCGCGGTCACGGCTGCCTCGAACCTGCCCGAGGGCCAGGAGAATGCCGGCGACCAAAGCCGCTCGTCGCGGTCGGAAACCCGCCAGCGCTCGAATTTCGAGGTCAGCAAGGTCACGCGCGAGGTGACGCGCCAGCCCGGCGCCACGCGGCGCCTGACCGTCGCCGTGCTGGTGAACGGCGTCGCCCGGACCGAGGCCAATGGCGAAACCGCATTGGTGCCGCGCGAAGAGGCCGAGCTTCAGGCGATTCGCGAACTCGTCGCCTCGGCCGTGGGCTTCGACGAGGGGCGGGGCGACGCGATCACCGTGAAATCGCTGGCCTTCGCCTCGCTGTCCGAGGCGGGCACCCTGGCCAGCACCGGCGGTTTCCTGTCCAGGCTGGACCTGAACGGGCTGATCCGCCTCGCGCTGGTCGGCTTTTTCGCGCTGGCGCTGGCGGCCTTCCTGCTGCGCCCGCTGCTTCGCTCGAGGCCCGCGGGCAATCCGGCGCCGGCCCTGCTGGACCGCTCGGAGCCGCCGGCGGCGCTGGCGGCCGCCAGGGCCGAGGGCGACCCCCTGCCGGCCCAGGCCAGCATCGTCCCCGAGATCGACTTCACGCCCATGGGGGCAGAGGATGGCGATCCGGTCGGGCGGCTCAAGGAACTGATGAAATCGCGCAAGGACGAAAGCCTGCAGATCCTGTCGGGCTGGATCGAGAAACGTGAGGATGCGCTATGAGACCTGCCGCGCTTCGGCTTGATTCGTTTTCCTCGGGCGCTGCGGATGCCGGGCAGCTGGCCGCCGCGATCGAGCGCGAGGAAGCCTTTCAATGCGGCTATGAAAAGGGCCTGGCCGAGGGACGAGAGGCCAGCCTGGATGCGCTGACCCAGGCGCTGGCCGAGTTTCGCCGCGACATGCAGATCGGCCAGGAAAAAGAGGCCGCGTTGCGCGCCGATCTCCGCAAGGCGCTGGCGCCGGTGCTGCACGCGCTGGTGGACCTGCTTGGCCCGCGCTCGCAAAGGGAGCGTCTGCGGCTTGCCCTGGCCGAGGAGGTGGCGCGCATCGTCGAGCATGCGCCGGACCGCGCGCTGGTGGTCCGTTGCCCGCAAGACCTGCACCCGGACCTGGCCGATTGCCTGGCCCGCGCGCAATTTCCCCAGGTTCGGATCGAGAACCTGCCGCCGGGCCGGGAGATGGTCGAGCTGGTTGCCGGTCAGGGCACGATCCTCTTTGACCCTGCCGCGGCCGGGGCCGAGCTGAAGGCCATCATCGACGACATCAAGACCGAGGACTGATCATGGACGATCTTGCCAGCCTTATCGCCACCGACCAGATCCAGGTGGAAATCACCATCCGGCTGGGCGGCACGCAACTGACCGTCGCCGAGCTATCGCGCCTGCGGCCGGACGACGTGCTGACCCTGGACCAGGACATGTCGGACGGCGTCGAGATCTGCGTCGGCGACAAGGTCATCGCGCGGGGGGAACTGGTCTCGGGCGATGAAACCGGCAACCGGCTTTGCGTCCGCATCCTTGGCCCGGCCAGCGCATCGTGATCCGGCTTGCCCTTGTCCTTGTTGCTGCGTTGCTGCCGCCGCAAGTTGCGGCGGCGCAGGATCTGCCGCTGATCGACGCGGCGGGCCTCGATGCGGTGGTCGGCGGCATCGGCCGGCATTCGATCACCCTTCTGGCGGTGATGACGGCGCTGTCGCTGGCGCCGGGGATCGCCATCATGGTGACCTGCTTTCCCTTTATCGTGACCGTGCTGTCGATCCTGCGCCAGTCGCTGGGATTGCAGCAATCGCCGCCGAACATGCTGATCGTCAGCCTGGCCATGTTCCTGACCTGGTTCGTGATGAGCCCGGTGCTGACCGAGGCCTGGGAGGTTGCGGGCGCCCCCCTGCGCGATGGCGCGATCAGCGTCGAACAGGCGTTCCAGCGCGGCATCGTGCCCTTCCGCGGCTTCATGGAGCATCGCACCGACCCCGAGATGCTGGCCACCCTGGCCGAGATCGCCCCCGATCCCCAGGCATCGCCCGACCGGCTGTCGGTGCTGATCCCCGCCTTCATGCTGAGCGAGATCCAGCGGGCGTTCGAGATCGGCTTCCTGGTCGCGCTGCCCTTTCTCATCATCGACCTTGTGGTTTCGGCCGTGCTGATGTCGATGGGCATGATGATGGTGCCGCCCGTCGTGGTGGCCCTGCCCTTCAAGCTGGCCTTCTTTGTCGTCGTGGACGGCTGGGGCATGATTGCGGCCGCGCTGGTGCGCAGCTATCAATAACAAACCGTTCGCCGGACGTTCCGGGCCAGCCTGGGGCCGGCGCATCCGCAAGGTCATGTCGTTCCGATATTTTCAGGAGCAGCGAATTTGAACATCCGACCGGAAACGGACAGCAGGCCAGGTGGGGGCAGGGCGATGCCCCGCCTGCTTGCGCTGATCCTGGCGCTTTTCGCGGCGGCGCCGGCCATGGCCCAGGCCCCCCTGCGGGTCGAGTTCGTGCAGGTCGAGAAGGCCGAACTGACCTTTGACGCCGCCCTGACCGGAACCGTCCATGCCAAGGACAGCGTCGATGTCGGCTTCCGGCTGGGCGGCCGCGTGATCGAGGTGCTGGTGCGCGAAGGCGATCGCGTCACCCAAGGCCAGCCGCTGGCCCGGACCGATCCGGTGCAGCAGGAACAGGCGTTGCGCGTGGCGCAGGCGGCGGTCGCCTCGGCCGAGGCGGCTGAGGCCCAGGCCCGCCAGGCGCTGCAGCGCGCCGATGCGATGCTGAAGCGCGGCGTCGGCACGCGCGCCGCGCTTGACGCGGCAAGCCAGGCCCTGTCGGCGGCCAGCGGCGGGCTCGCGCAGGCGCGCTCCGCCCTGGGCCAGGCGCAGCGCGCGCTGGAGGATACGGTGATCCGCGCCCCCGGCGACGCCATCGTCACCGCGCGCCGGGCCGAGCCGGGACAGATCGTCGGGGCGGCGCAGGCGGTGATCTCGCTGGCTTCGGCCACCGGGCGCGAGGCGGTGTTCCAAAGCCCGGACACGCCGCTGCTGCGCGGTGCGATCGGCGCGCCGGTGACGCTGACTGGGATCGATTTTCCCGACCTGCACATGACCGCGCAGGTGACGGAGATCGCGCCGCTGGTCGATCCCGCCACCGGCTCGGTCACGGTGCGGGCCGAGATCGAGAACGCCCCGCCGACCGCCAGCCTGCTGGGCGCGGCGGTGCGGGGCGCGGTGCATTTCCCCGCAGGCAGCGGCATCGCCGTGCCCTGGACGGCGCTGACCTCGGTGGAGGGCGAGCCGGCGGTCTGGCTGGTGGGGGATGACAATCGCGTCTCTCTGGCGCCGGCTCGGATCGAGCGTTTCGCCAACGGCACGGTGATCCTGGGCGCCGGGGTGGAACCGGGGCAGACCGTGGTCGGGGCCGGGTCGCAGATGCTGTATCCCGGCCGCGTGGTCGCGGATGCAGCGGTAGAGGGGGAATGATGCGCAAGGCCCTTATGTCCGCGCTGTTGGTCCTGGTCGCGCTTGCCGGCGTCGCGGCCGCTTTCTCGTGGCCCTGGCAGAAATCCGGCGAGGTGACCGCCCCGGCCCCGCGCCCGGTGGCCAGCATCCTGGTCAGCGACGCCCAGGCGGCCGGCCATTCCATCCCCGGCGTGATCGCCGCGCGGATCGAGGTCGCCCTGGGCTTCCAGACCCTTGGCCGCGTGACCGCGCGCAATGTCGATGTCGGCGATGTCGTCCGCCAGGGCGACGTACTGGCCACGCTCAATCCCGACGACCTGCAGGGCGATGTCCGCGCCGCCCAGGCCGCGGTCGAGGCGGCGCAGGTGGAACTGCGCACCGCCCAGGCCACGGCCGAACGCACGCGGTCGCTGGCCAGCCGCAACGTCGCCTCGACCGCGCAGCTGGAACAGGCCGAACGCGCGCTGGCCGCGGCGCAGGCCGCCGAGCAGCAGGCGCAATCCGAACTGATCCAGGCCCGCGACGCCGAGGGCTTCGCCGAGATGCGCGCCCCTTTCGCCGGGGTGATCAGCGCGGTTTTCGTGAATGCCGGAGCCGTGGTCAGCGCCGGCGAGCCGGTGCTGCGGCTGTCCACCCAGGACGGCATCGAAGCGGTGATCGACCTGCCGGACATCGTGCTGTCGCGCGTGGGACAGGGCGATCCCTATGAGGTCTGGACGGAAAACGACCCCGGACGCATCGTGCCGGCGACGGTCTCGCAGATCGAGCCGGTGGCGGATGCCGCGACCCGGACCCGACGCATCCACCTGGCGCTTGGCGAGGATGCCGATTTCCGCCTGGGCGCGCTGGTGCGGGCCCGTCCCGCCGGCGCCGCCGCCGCGCGGCTGGTCCTGCCCCAGGCCGCCATCCTTGAACGCGACGGCGCCCAGCATGTCTGGGTGGTCAGCCGCGACGGCGACCAGGGCACCGTCGCTCTGCGCCGGATCGAGACC
Organism: Paracoccus sp. FO-3; assembly: GCF_006386455.1. Lineage (NCBI taxonomy): Bacteria > Pseudomonadati > Pseudomonadota > Alphaproteobacteria > Rhodobacterales > Paracoccaceae > Paracoccus > Paracoccus sp. FO-3. Next base: position 25,118 of record NZ_VCBQ01000004.1, read on the forward strand.
CTGGGGCCGCCGATCGGCGGGCGCGTCACCGTCGCCTCGGGCCTGGCCCAAGGCGAGGAGGTGGTGATCCGCGGCATCCATTCCCTGGCCGAGGGCCAATCCGTGGGACAAGGCGTGACACCATGACCAGAGGCGGCTTCAACCTGTCCGACTGGGCGCTGCATCACCGTTCGCTGGTGTGGTTCCTGCTGATCGTCTCGATGGTGGCGGGCACGCTCGGTTATCTGCGCCTGGGCCGCGAGGAGGATCCGAACTTCACCATCAAGATCATGGTGATCAGCGCCTCGCTGCCCGGCGCGACCATCGAGGACACGCTGGAACAGGTCACCACCCGGATCGAGACCAAGCTCGAGGAACTCGACGAGCTGAAGTTCACCCGCTCGGTCACCATGCCGGGGCAGTCGGTGGTCTACCTGGAGCTGGACCCGACGATCCGCGGCCCGCAGGTGCCCGAGGTCTGGAAGCGCGTGCGCAGCATGATGTCGGACATCCGCCCGGAATTTCCGCAGGAGTTCCAGGGATTCCAGTTCAACGACGATTTCGGCGACGTCTTCGGCAATATCTATGCCTTCACCTCGGACGGCTTTACCCAGCGCGAGCTGCGCGACCGGGTCGAGGACATCCGCAAGCAGGTCCAGGCCCTGCCCATGGCGGGTAAGACCCTGCTGCTGGGCGTGCGCAAGGAACGGATCTTCCTGGAGTTTTCCTCGGCCCGGCTGGCGGCGATGGGGCTGAACCACAACCAGGTGGTGCAGACGCTGGCGCTGCAAAACGCCATCTCGCCCTCGGGCATCGTGCAGGCCGGCCCCGAGCAGGTGCTGGTGCGCGTCGGCGGCCAGTTCGACGACGCGGCCGCGATCGCGGCGGTGAACCTGCGGGTCGGCGACCGCTTCTTCAACATCGGCGACGTGGCCACTGTGCAGCGCGGCTACGAAGACCCGCCGAGCGCGCTGTTTCGCTATAACGGCAAGGAGGCGGTCGGCCTTCAGATCGGCATGCGCGAGGGCGGCAATATCCTGGAATTCGGCGAGCAGGTCGATGCGCTGATGGCCGAGGTGGCCCGCGGCCTGCCCATCGGCATCGAGATGGCCAAGTTCGCCGACCAGCCGCATGTGGTGAACGAGGCCGTGGGCCATTTCGTCCAGGCCCTGGCCGAGGCGGTGGCCATCGTGCTGCTGGTCAGCTTCGTCAGCCTGGGCCTGCGCGCCGGGCTGGTGGTGACGCTGACCATTCCCCTGGTGCTGGCGATCACCTTCATCGTGCTGGACATCTATGGCATCACGCTGCAGCGCATCTCGCTTGGCGCGCTGATCATCGCGCTGGGGCTTCTGGTCGACGACGCGATGATCGCCATCGAGACGATGATCTCGCGGCTCGAGGTGGGCGACAGCCTGGAACGCGCCGCCAGCCATGCCTGGAGCTCCATCGCCTTCCCGATGCTGACCGGCACGCTGGTCACGGTGGCGGGCTTCATCCCCATCGGGCTGAACAGCTCGGCGGCGGGCGAGTTCACCTTTTCGCTGTTCGTGGTGATCGCCGTCTCGCTGATCGTCAGCTGGATCGTCGCGGTGCTGTTCGCGCCGCTGCTGGGCGTCACCATGCTGCCCGCGACCATGGCGCATAAGTCCGAGCGGCCGACCTGGCTGCGCCGGCAGTTCCACGGCCTGCTCCTGTGGGGCATGCGCCACCAATGGCTGACCATCGCCATCACGCTGGCCGTGTTCGCGGTTTCGGTCGTGGGCATGCGCTTCGTCGAGCAGCAGTTCTTTCCGACCTCGGACCGGACCGAGATCATCGTGGACGTGACCGAGCGCGCCAATGCCTCGATCGCCAAGACCGACGCCGATATGGCCCGGATCGAGGCGATGCTGGCCGAGGAACCGGACGCGCAGTTCTGGACCACCTATGTCGGCCGGGGCGCGCCGCGCTTCATCCTGTCGATGGACGTGCCCACGCCCGGTCCCTACATGGGCCAGATCGTGATCCAGACCCCGGACCTGGCGGCGCGCGACCGGCTCAAGGCGCGGCTGGCCGAATTCGCCGGGCGCGAACTGGTCGGCACCGACATCTATGTCAAGAACCTCGAGATCGGGCCGCCGGTGGGCAAGCCGGTGCAATACCGCGTCTCGTCGCCCGACCCGGAACAGGCGCGCGACGCGGCGCGCGAACTGGCCGCGGTGCTGGCGACCGAGCCGCGGCTGCGCGACATCGCGCTGGACTGGAACGAACCCGCCCGCGTGGTGCGGCTGCAGGTGAACCAGGACCAGGCCCGCCGGCTGGGCCTGACCAACGAGGACATCTCGGGCGCGCTTTCGGGCACCTTCAACGGCCGGACGATCACCCAGCTGCGCGACGGCATCTTCCTGATCGACGTCGTGGCCCGCGGCTCGCAGGCGGATCGCGAATCGCTGGAATCGATCCAGAACCTGCAACTGGCGACGCCGACCGGGATGCCGATCCCGCTCGCCTCGCTGGCCAAGCTGGAATACGATACCGAGCAGCCGCTGATCATGCAGCGCGACGGATTGCCGACGGTGACGGTCAAGGCCGCCATCGCCAGCAAGGACCAGCCCGCCACGCTGGTCGAGGCGCTGGCCGAAAAGGTCGCACGCTTCCAGGCCGGCCTGCCGCCCGGCGTCAAGGTCGTCGTCGGCGGCACGGTCGAGACCTCGGCCGAAAGCCAGCAGCCCATCGCCGCGGTGGTGCCGATCATGCTGCTGATCATGGCGACGCTGGTCATGGTGCAGATGCAGGGCTTCCGGCTGTCGCTGATCGTCTTTGCCGCGGCTCCGCTGGGGCTGATCGGCGTGGTCGCGGCACTGTTGCCCTTTGGCGTGCCGATGGGCTTCGTCGCCATCCTGGGCATCCTGGCGCTGATCGGCATCCTGATCCGCAACTCGGTCATCCTGGTGCATGAGATCCAGGAGCTGATCGCCAAGGGGCACGCGAAATGGGACGCGGTCTTCGAGGCATCGGACAGCCGCGCCCGCCCGATCCTGCTGACGGCGGCGGCGGCCAGCCTGGCGCTGATCCCGATCTCGCGGCAGGTGTTCTGGGGGCCGATGGCCTTCGCGATGATGGGCGGCATCATCGCCGGCACGCTGGTCACGCTGATCTTCGTCCCGGCGCTTTACTGTGCCGTCTTCCGGGTCCGACCGCCCGAGGGCGACCCGATGCCCGACCCCGAGGACCGCGCCCGCGCCGCCGCGCAAGAATAAGGCGCGGTGCGGGCGGGAAGGGTTCCGCTGGCGCGATGCGGATTGTCGTCCCCGGCGGTGCCTGGACGTGAGGCCGGCGACAGCAGCCCATCTTCGCCCTGTGGTGTAGGGCGGGCGGATGCGCGGATGCCGCGCCGGGGCCGGATTGCGGAGGCCGGGTCAGAACCCGGCCGCGACGTGTGCCGCCGGGAAGGACGGTCGCCCATCGCCCGGATGTCGCGACAATGTCCCTGCCGGAATCCACCGGGCCAAGAGAAGCGGGAAGAGGTTCCCGCAGCCATGGCGGGATCCTGGCTTTGACCCTGCGACAACGGAACGTGGCTGCCGCTGCCCGCCTTGCTGTGCCGCCACGAAGGCCATCCGGCCGACGGGCCGAAGATCACGACCGCGGCGAAACCGCCTGGGCATTCGCGCCAACGGGAACGACTCCGCCCGGTCCTCGCCTTCGGCAGGCGGCGCCTAGTGGCTGACAAGACATCGGCCCCGCTCAGCCCTCGGGGTCGGCGGCGATCTCGGCGGCGAAGGCGGTGCCGAACCGCTCGAGCCGCGCCTCGTCCAGATAGCGCGACAGCTCGCGCGGCCGGTCCTCGGCGATGCGGCGCAGGGCGGAGTTGCTGACGGAGAGCGGCTTTTCGGTGCCGTCCTCGCCGCGCGCCAGCCGGGACTGCGCCTCGGCCAGCCGGTCGAACAGGTCGCCCGAGGCACGGCCAGCCAGCGCCCGGCGCGCGGGATGCATCGGCGCGACCTCGCCGGCGATGACGCGCAGGAATTCCTCGCCATAGCTTTCCAGCTTTTTCGCGCCGACGCCGTTCACCCGCGCCATCTCGTCCAGCGTCCGGGGCCGGGTCTGCGCCATCTCGATCAGCGTGCGGTCGGGGAAGATGACATAGGCCGGCACCCGCGCCGCCTCGGCCAGCGCGCGGCGCTTGGCCTTGAGCGCGGACAGCAGCGGCGCGTCCTCTTCGTCGACCGAGGCGCGGACCACCACGGCGGGGCGCGCGCGGGCCATGGCGTCGCGGCGCAGGGTGATGCGCGTCTCGCCGCGCAGCACGGGATGGGCGGCGGCGGTGATGGCAAGGCCGCCATGGCGCTCCGGGTCGGGGCGGATCAGGTCGTGGCCCAGCATCTGCCGGATCACCGCCTGCCATTGCGGCTTGGCCATGTCGCGCCCGACGCCAAAGGTCGGCAGCCGGTCATGGCCCCGGCTGCGGATGCGGTCGGTCATGGTGCCGGTCAGCACGTCGATGACATGGCCCGCGCCATAGGTCTGGCCGGTGCGCAGGATGGCCGACAGCACCTTCTGCGCCGCCTCGGTGGCGTCGAAGCATTCGGGCGGGTTGTCGCATATGTCGCAATTGCCGCAGGGCCCGGCCTCTTCGCCGAAATAGCGCAGCAGGGCGACGCGGCGGCAGCCCGTCGCCTCGGCCAGGCCCAAGAGCGCGTTCAGCCGGGCGTGGTCGGCGGCCTTGCGTTCGGGCGGGGCCAGCCCCTCGTCGATCTGGCCGCGGCGCAGGCGGATGTCGTCGGGACCGTAAAGCGTCAGCGTCTCGGCCGGGGCGCCGTCGCGGCCGCCGCGGCCGATTTCCTGGTAATAGGCCTCGATCGACTTCGGCAGGTCGGCATGGGCGACCCAGCGGATGTCGGGCTTGTCGATGCCCATGCCGAAGGCCACGGTCGCCACCACGATCAGCCCGTCCTCGCGCTGGAAGCGCATCTCGACCTCGCGGCGCTGGTCGGGCTCCATGCCGCCGTGATAGGCGACGGCGGCAAGGCCGGCCTCGTTCAGCGCGCCGGCCAGCGTCTCGGTCTTGGCGCGGGTGCCGCAATAGACGATGCCCGACTGGCCGCGGCGGGCGGCGGCGAAATCCAGGATCTGCCGGCGCGGCCCGTCCTTGGGCTGGAAGGCCAGGTGGATGTTCGGCCGGTCGAAGCCGCGCAGGAAGATCTGCGGCTGCGCGCCGTCGAACAGGCGCTTGACGATCTCGTCGCGCGTTTCCGCATCTGCGGTGGCGGTGAAGGCGGCCAGCGGCACGGACAGCGCCCGGCGCAACTCGCCCACGCGCAGGTAGTCGGGGCGGAAGTCATGGCCCCACTGGCTGACGCAATGCGCCTCGTCCACGGCGATGGCCTGCACGCCCGCGCGGCGCAGCATCGGGATGGTCGCGCCCGAGGCCAGCCGCTCGGGCGCCATGTAGAGCAGCCGCAGCTCGCGCGCGTTCAGCGCGCGCAGAACCTCGCTGTTTTCCTCGTCCGAATTGCCGCTGGTCAGGGCGGCGGCGGCGACGCCCGCCTCGGTCAGCGCCCGCACCTGGTCGCGCATCAGGGCGATCAGCGGCGAGATCACCACCGTCAGCCCGTCCCGCATCAGCGCCGGCAGCTGGTAGCACAGCGACTTGCCCCCGCCGGTCGGCATGATCGCCAGCACGTCGCGGCCCGCGGCCACGGCATCGACGATCTCTTCCTGCCCCGGCCGGAAGGCATCGAAGCCGAAGACCTGCCGCAGAAGGGGCGCGGCCGACATCAGAAGCCGTAGAACCAGGCCGCGTTATTGGCAAGCGCGCGCTGCAGGATGATGATGCCGATGAAGACCACCAGCGGCGCCAGGTCCAGCCCGCCGGTATTGGGCAGGATCGAGCGGACGGGGCCGTAGATCGGCTCCAGCAGGCGGTTGAGCCCGCTCCAGATCTGCCAGATCAGCGGCTGGCGCAGGTTCAGCACCTGGAAGTTGATCAGCCATGACATGATGATATGGGCGATCATCACGAACCAGACCACGTCGAGTATCAGCATCAAGGCTTCGTAGAGCGTGCCCATTCCATCCCCTTCCGGCTGTTCCCCGGACAGGTAAGGCAGGCATCCGCATTGCGCAAGCAGCAAGCATCGCCGCCGCAGCGTTCCGATTGACGCGCCGCCGGTCCAAGGCTAGCCCCGCAGCCGTCCCAAAGGGAGGCCGCCCATGTATCCCATGCTCCGCTTTGCCAAGGAGATGCTCAAGTTCCGCAGCAGTCCCCGGATCGGGGTGTTGGAGGCGCATGTCTCGACCCATCGCTGCTGGCCCTGGGATCTGGACCCCTGGATCGAGCTGAACAACGGCCGCACCCTGACGCTTTACGACCTGGGGCGCCTGCCGATGGCGGTCAGGACCGGGATCATCGACACCCTGCGGCAGAACCGCTGGGGCATCACCGTCGCCGGCAATACCGTGCGCTATCGCCGCCGGATCAGGGCCTTCGACCGCTTCACCATGGTCTCGCGCACGCTGGGCTGGGACGCGCGCTTCCTTTACATGGAGCAAAGCATGTGGCGGCGGGGCGAGTGCTGCAACCACATGCTGCTGCGCGGGGCGATCACCTCGGACCAGGGCATCGTCGCCCCGGCGCGGCTGATGCAGGCGGCCGGGCGCGACCCGGAAAGCCCGGAACTGCCGGGCTGGGTGCAGGCCTGGATCGCGGCGGATGCCGGGCGGCCCTGGCCGCCGGTGCTGCCGCCCATCCTGCCGGACGAGCGCAATCCAGACTTGCCAGCCTGAACCGGCTGGGGCCTTATGCGCGCGGGCTGCGGGACGGGCGGCAGCACCGGCGGGCAAGAGGGGCGCGGCATGGAACGCAAACGCATCTGGGGCTGGTGGTTCTTCGACTGGGCCAGCCAGCCCTTTGCGACGCTGCTGCTGACCTTCATCTTCCCGGTCTATTACGCCGAGGTCGCCCGCCAGCACTATGCCGCGCAGGGCATGACCCCCGAGGCGGCGGGGGCGGCGGCGCAGTCGCTCTGGGGCTACGGGCTGAGCATTTGCGGCGTCATCATCGCGCTCCTGGCGCCGGTGCTGGGCGCCATCGCCGACACCAGCGGGCGCCGGCTGGTCTGGGTCTGGATCTTTTCCGCCTTCTACATGGCGGGCTCCTGGGGGTTGTGGTTCCTGATGCCGGACCAGCCGAACCTGCACCTGGCCATCGTCTGCTTCGGCATCGGGCTGATCGGCATGGAGTTCGCCACCATCTTCACCAATGCCCTGCTGCCGGGGCTGGCGCCGCATGGCGAGATCGGCCGCATCTCGGGCTCGGGCTTCGCCTTCGGCTACCTGGGGGGCGTGATCGCGCTGGCGATGGTGCTGCTGCTTTTGGCCGAGAATGCGCAGACCGGGCGCACCATGCTGGGCATCGCGCCGGTCCTGGGGCTTGATCCGGCGCTGCGCGAGGGCACGCGGGCTGTGGGGCCCTTTACCGCGCTGTGGTATCTGGTCTTCATGATCCCCTTTGCGCTTTGGGTGCCCGAGACGCGGGGGCCGCGCCGCCCGCTGCGGCTGGGCGCGTCCATGGCAGAGTTGGGCCGGCTGCTGGCCAGCCTGCGGCACCGGCATTCGCTGGCGGCCTGGCTGGTGTCGTCCATGTTCTCGCGCGATGCGCTGAACGCGCTTTACGCCTTCGGCGGGGTCTATGCCGGCACGGTGCTGGGCTGGCCGGTGTTCCTGGCCGGGGTCTTCGGCGTGGTCAGCGCCATCTCGGCCGCCGTCATCAGCTGGATCGGCGGCCGCGCCGACCGGCGCTGGGGGCCCAAGCCGGTGATCGTCGCCTGCACGCTGGTCCTGATCGCGGTCTGCATCCTGATCACCGGCATGAGCCGCCAGCAGATCCTGGGCCTGCCGCTGGCCGAGGGCTCGCGCCTGCCCGATGTGCTGTTCTTCCTTTGCGGTGCGCTGATCGGCGGCGCGGGTGGCGCGCTGCAATCGGCCAGCCGCACCATGATGGTGCGCCACACCACGCCCCAGCGCGCCACCGAGGCCTTCGGCCTTTACGCGCTGTCGGGCAAGGCGACGGCTTTCCTGGCACCCTTGCTGATCGCCACGATGACGGATGTGACCGGAAGCCAACGGCTCGGCATCTCTCCGCTCATCGTGATGTTCCTTCTGGCGCTGGTTCTGCTAGGTTGGGTCAAAGCAAAAGGAGAGGCCGCGCAGTGATCCGCAAATTCCTGACCGCCGCCGTGCTGGCGCTGACCGGGCTTGGCCTGGTCCAGCCCGCCGGGGCCGACCCGCTGGCCCGCAACGTCTTCGGCGCCGTCCCCGGCCCGACCGGGGGCGCCCCGGTCTCGATCGGGTTCTATTCCAAGGGCTGCGTCTCGGGCGCCATGCAATTGCCGGAATCCGGCCCGACCTGGCAGGCCATGCGCCTGTCCCGGAACCGCAACTGGGGCCATCCCGAACTGGTCAGCTTCCTGATCGGCCTGTCGCAGGCCGCGCGTCAGGTCGGCTGGCAGGGGCTTTACATCGGCGACATGGGCCAGCCGCGCGGCGGGCCGATGACCTCGGGCCATGCCAGCCACCAGTCGGGGCTTGATGCCGACATCTGGATGCTGCCGCCGCAAAGCCTGCGCCTCAGCGCCGCGCAGCGCGAGAAGATCTCGTCGCAATCGGTGGTGAACAAGGCCGGCACCGCGCCCTCGGGCCTGTGGAGCGGCGGTCACATGGCGATCATGCGCGCCGCCGCCCGCGACCCGCGGGTCGAGCGCATCTTCGTCGATCCGGTCGCCAAGCTGGCGATGTGCCAGTCCGAGACCGGCGACCGCAGCTATCTGCGCAAGATCCGGCCGCTGGGTGGCCACGACTATCATTTCCACGTCCGCCTGGCCTGCCCGGCGGGCTCGGTCTGCCAGCAGCAGGACGTGCCGCCGCCCGGCGACGGCTGCGCCGAGGCCGCGGAATGGATCAAGAACCGCATCGACCCCAGCCGGATCAAGCCGGTGCCGCCCGATCCGAACTATCGCCATCCCCGCAGCTTCCGGCTAAGCGAGATGCCCCGTCAATGCCAGGTCGTCGCCACCGCCCGCTAAGGCGCGGCGGCACGGCCGGCGGCGCGGCAGGGCGGCCCCGCCGCCTGCCGGGCCTTGCGCTGGCGCTGCTGCTTGTCTCGGCCTCATCGGCCTGCGCGGCCGATCCCTCGCCTCCGCCCATGCCGAAGGTGGAATATGTCGCGACCTATGTCTGGCGGATGGAGGACGAGACATTCGGCGGCTTCTCGGGCATCGAGATCAGCGCCGACGGCAGCCGCTTCACCGCGTTGTCCGACCGCGCCACCATCCGCTGGGGCAGCGTCCAGCGCGATGCGCAGGGCCGCATCCGCGGGCTGGAGCTGGCCGGCCGCGCCCATCTGCGCGACAGCGCCGGCAAGCCGCTGAAACCCGGCTGGCAGGGCGACAGCGAGGGGCTGGCCATCGCCCCCGACGGCACGATCTGGATCAGCTTCGAGGGGCTGACCCGCGTCGCCCGCCACGACACGCCCGACAGCCCGGCCAAGCCCCTGCCCCGGCCGCCCGAGTTCAAGGCGATGCAGCGCAACTCCTCGCTGGAGGCGCTGGCGATCCTGCCCGACGGCACGCTGCTGACCCTGCCCGAGCGGTCGGGGGCGCTGACCCGGCCCTTTCCGGTCTGGCGCTGGCGGGAGGGCAAGTGGGACCAGCCCTTCGCGATCCCGCGCTCGGGCGACTGGCTGGCGGTCGGCGCCGACATCGGCCCGGACGGACGCTTCTACCTGCTGGAGCGCGACTTCAAGGGCCTCCTGGGCTTCCGCACCCGCGTCAGGCGCTTCGACCTGTCGGAAAGCGGCGTCTCGAACGAACGGGTGCTGCTGGAATCGCGGCCGCTGCAATATGACAATCTCGAGGGGATCTCGGTCTGGCATGACGGGCAGGGCATCCGCATCACCATGATCTCGGACGATAATTTCGGCTGGCTGCAACGCACCGAACTGGTCGAGTACCGGGTGGCGGAATGAGCCTTTCCGCCAGCATCGCCGCGCTGGACCGCGCCGTCGACAGCGCGCTGGCCGAGCGGCGAATCGTCGGCTGCGTGGTCCTGTTGGCCCAGGGCGGCCGGCTGGTCCATGCCCGCGCCGCCGGCCTGGCCGACCGCGAGGCCGGCCGGCCCATGCGGCAGGCGACCTGGCTGCGCTATGCCTCGGTCTCGAAGCCCTTCACCACCGTCGCGGCGCTGCGGCTGATGCAGGCGGGCCGGCTGTCGCCCGAGGACCGGGTGACGCGCTGGCTGCCGGATTTCGCCCCCGCCCTGCCCGACGGAACCCGCCCCGCGATTACCGTGGACCAGCTGATGTCGCATCTGGCGGGGCTGGACTACGGCTTCAACCAGCCGCCGGACGGCCCCTATGCCTGCGCCGGGGTCTCGGACGGGATCGGCGACAGCGGCATCTCGCTGGCCGAGAACCTGCGCCGCATCGCCTCGGTGCCGCTGGACCGGCCGCCGGGCACGCGCTGGCGCTATTCGCTGGCGACCGATGTGTTGGGCGCGGTGATCGAGGCCGCGGTCGACATGCCGCTGCCCGAGGCCATGGCCCGGCTGGTGACGGACCCCCTGGGCATCGAGGCCGGCTTCCAGGCCCCGGACGCCGTGGACTTGGCCGCGAACTACGCCGATGCCCGCCCCGAGCCGCAACGGATGTGCGGCCCGACCCGTGTCCGCAATCCGCTGCAACCCGAGCAAAGCTATGCCTACCTGCCCGAGCGCATCCGCGACCCCTCGGCCTATCCCTCGGGCGGCGGCGGCATGGCAGGGACGGCCGAGGCGGCGCTGGCGCTGCTGGAAACCCTGTGCGACGGCCCTTTCCTGGCCGAGAACCTGCGCGCCGAGGCCCGGCGCAACCGCATCCGCCAGCGCCATCCGCTGCGCGGTGCCGGATGGGGCCATGCCTGGGCGGGCGCGGTCGTCACCGACGCGGATGCGGCCGGCATCGGCTTGCCGCAGGGCAGCCTCGGCTGGGGCGGCATCTACGGCCACAGCTGGATCGTCGATCCCGCGCGCGGCCGCAGCCTGGTCGCGCTGACCAATACCGCGGTCGAGGGGATGAACGGCGCCTTTGCGGTGGAAATCGCCGCCGCGGCCGCGCTATAGACCAGCAAGCCCGTTGACAGAAGGGCCCGGCGGGCTTATGCGGCCTTGCCCCGACGGGGCCGAGTCTCCGCGACCTTGCCAAAACGGAAAACCAGACATGTCCCGTATCCTTCCCGGCGTCATCGCCATGGCCGCCGTCGTGGTGGCCTCGAACATCCTGGTCCAGCATCTGCTGGGCTCCTGGCTGACCTGGGGGGCGTTGACCTATCCGGTCGCCTTCCTCGTGACCGACATCATGAACCGGGTCTATGGCCCGGCCGCCGCGCGCAAGGTGGTCTATGCCGGCTTCGTGACCGGCGTGCTGTGCTCGGTCGTGGCCGCGGGGCTGGACAAGACCACGCTGCGCATCGCCATAGCCTCGGGCGCGGCCTTCCTTTCGGCGCAGCTGATGGACATCTCGGTCTTCAACCAGTTGCGAAAATACAACTGGTGGCTACCACCCCTGGCGGCCAGCGTCGCCGGTTCGATCCTCGACACTGCCGTTTTCTTCAGCATCGCCTTTGCCTCGCAGCTGACGCCGATCTTCCCGGCGGACGATGTTTCCTGGGCAAATGAACTGGTTCCGCTGCTGGGCCAGGGGCCCGTCCAGCCGCTGTGGGTTTCGCTGGCAGTGGCCGATTGCGGGGTGAAGCTTGCGCAGGCAGTCCTGGCGCTCGTGCCCTTCCGCATCGTCGTCGGAAATTTGATCCAGCGCCGCGCGCAAATTCATTGACTGTTAAAGGTTCTGTGGCAGGCTGGACCCCATAAGGCAACTTATTGAAAGGAGGTGGTCCAGTGTCGAGAGTGATATTGGAGAGAGGTGTCGGGACAGTCAGGGGGGCCGTGGCCTGAGGGCAGCCCCAAGGGTCGTAAACCCTGGCTGGGACGGTGGGCACCAACCCTAACCGGACCATCTCCGTGGATCTCGCGGGCCGTTCTCCAGGGGGGCGGCCCGTTCCATTTTCCGCTGCTTCGGCATTCGCGCATGCAGGGCATGCTTGGCGAAGCGTGAAAGGCAGTTCGGGTATTTATGGAACGAAGAAGCCGGGCCTGCGCTTCTTCGTTCCCCAAATACTCATGCGACAGTGCAGCCGAAGACCCGGCCCAGCTGAGGGCCGGGTCGTCAACGCAGGCTCAGAGACGTTCGATGGCCAGCGCGATGCCCTGGCCGCCGCCGATGCACATGGTGATCAGCCCCTTGCTGCCGCCGGTGCGCATCAGTTCATACATCGCCTTCACGGTGATGATGGCGCCGGTCGCGCCGACCGGGTGGCCCAGGGCGATGGCGCCGCCGTTCGGGTTCACCCTGGCGGGGTCGAGGCCGAGGCCCTTGTTCACCGCCAGCGCCTGGGCGGCAAAGGCCTCGTTCGATTCGATCACGTCGAAATCGCCGGCCTTCAGGCCGGTGCGCTTCAGCAGCGCCTCGACGGCCGGGACCGGGCCGATGCCCATGACCTCGGGGCGCACGCCGGCCACGGCATGGCCGAGGATGCGGAACAGCGGCTTGGCGCCCACCGCTTGCGCCGCTTCGGCCCGCGCCAGCACCAGCGCCCCCGCGCCGTCGTTGATGCCCGAGGCATTGCCGGCCGTTACCGTGCCGTCCTTCTGGAACACCGCCTTCAGCCCGGCCAGTTTCTCCAGGTCGGTCGCCTTCGGATGCTCGTCGGTGTCGAAGGCGACCACGCCCTTGCGGGTCTTGATCTCGATGGGGACGATCTGCTCCCTGAAGCGGCCCTCGGCGATGGCGGCGGCGGCGCGTTTCTGGCTTTCCAGCGCGAATTCGTCCTGCGCCTGGCGCGAGATGTCATGTTCGCGCGCGACGTTTTCCGCCGTCACCCCCATATGGCCGGTGCCCATCGGGCAGGTCAGCGCGCCGACCATCATGTCCAGCATCTGCACGTCGCCCATCTTGGCGCCGAAGCGCGCGGCGGGCACGGCATAGGGCGCGCGGCTCATCGATTCCGCGCCGCCCGCCACGGCGAAATCGGCGTCGCCCAGCATCAGCGCCTGCGTGGCCGAGACGATGGCCTGCGCCCCCGAGCCGCAGAGCCGGTTCACGTTCATCGCCGGCGTGCTGTCGGGCACCCCGGCCTCCAGCATCGCCACGCGCGACAGGTACATGTCGCGCGGCTCGGTGTTCAGCACATGGCCGAAGACCACGGTGCCGATGCGCTCGGGGCCGATGCCGGCGCGCTCGATCGCGGCGCGGGTCGCGGTCGCGGCCAGCTGGATCGGCGGCACGCCGGCCAGGCTGCCGCCGAAGGTGCCGATGGCGGTGCGCGCCCCGGACAGGATGACGATTTCATTGTCGGACATGATTCCCCCCGATTGCCGTTGGCATGATGTTACTGCTAGAGCCGCGATAGCACATCGAAAAGACCCGCCCCCTTGCGACCTTGCGGAAAGACGGCAGAATATGGCCATGACCCAGGATCCCCGCATCAGCCTGCGCCTGCATTTCGAATCCGGCCTGACCTTTGGCCGCGGCAAGGCCGACCTGCTGCAGGCCATCGACGACGAGGGCTCGATCTCGGCCGCCGGGCGGCGCATGGGGATGAGCTATCGCCGCGCCTGGTCGCTGGTCGAAGAGATGAATGCGCATTTTGCCGCACCCCTGGTGGACAGCAGCCGGGGCGGCGCCCATGGCGGCGGCGCCCAGCTGACCGAGCGCGGCCGGCAGGTGCTGGCCGACTACCGCGCGCTGGAGGTGCTGCTGCGTGACCAGGGCGCCGCAGAACTGGGGCGGCTGCGTGCGGGGCAGCGATCTGCTTCGGCGTAAATAACGGTTGCCAGCACGGGCAATGGCTGGTTATGTCCATCCAGACACAACGAATGGACCCGCCCGATGCGCCTGTCTTTCCTTGCCGCCGCCCTGATCGCGCTTGCGCCTGCCGCCCAGGCCGACGAGATCACCATCTTCGCTGCCGCCAGCCTCAAGGACGCGCTGGACGAGATCGCCGCCACCTGGCAGGAAAGCCATGGCGATACGGTGGTGATCTCCTATGCCGGCAGCTCGCAGCTTGCCAAGCAGATCCAGGAGGGCGCGCCGGCGGACCTGTTCATCTCGGCCTCGAGTTCGTGGATGGATGCGGTGCAGGAGTCGGGCGACATCGACCCGGCGACGCGCCGCGACCTGCTGGGCAATACGCTGGTGCTGGTCGGCACCGGCAAGCCGGCCGAGGCGCCCGTGACCGAACTGCCCAGCCTGCTGGGCGACGGCAAGCTGGCCATGGCGATGGTCGATTCCGTCCCCGCCGGGCAATATGGCAAGGAGGCGCTGACCTCGCTGGGCCTGTGGGATCAGGTCGAGGGCCAGGTGGCCCAAGCCGACAATGTCCGCGCCGCGCTGAAGCTGGTCGCCACCGGCGAGGCGCCGCTGGGCATCGTCTATGGCAGCGATGCCGTGGCCGAGCCGGGCGTGGGCGTGGTCGCGACCTTCCCGGTCGACAGCCATGAAAAGATCACCTATCCCGCCGCGGTGACGACGGGGGCCGATACGCCGCAGGCGGCGGCCTTTCTTGACAGCCTGTCGCAGGAACCGGCAAGGTCGGTCTTTGAATCGCAAGGCTTTACCGTCACGCAATGATCCCGACCGATTGGCTTGGCCCCCAGGAGTGGCAGGCCGTGCGGCTGTCCCTGCGGGTCGCCGCCGTCGCCACGCTGGCCGGCCTGCCGCCGGCCGTCGCCGTCGCCTGGCTACTGGCCCGGCGGCGCTTTCCGGGGCATGGGCTGCTGAGCGGCATCGTCCACCTGCCGCTGATCCTGCCGCCGGTCGTCACCGGCTACCTGCTGCTGGTCACGTTCGGCACGCAGGGGCCGGTGGGCAGCCTGCTGAAACCGCTGGGCATCGTCTTTGCCTTTCGCTGGACCGGCGCGGCGCTGGCCTGCGGCATCATGAGCTTTCCGCTGATGGTGCGCGCCATTCGCCTGGGATTCGAGGCGGTGGACCCCAAGCTTGAACAGGCGGCCGCCACGCTGGGCGCGCCGCGGGCCTGGATCTTCGTGACCGTGACGCTGCCGCTGATCCTGCCCGCGATCCTGGCCGGCGCCACGCTGGGCTTTGCCAAGGCGATGGGCGAGTTCGGCGCCACCATCACCTTCGTCTCGAACATTCCCGGCCAGACGCAGACGCTGCCCTCGGCCATCTATGCGCTGTTGCAGGTGCCCTCGGGCGATGCAGCGGCGCTGCGGCTGGTGCTGGTCTCGGTGGTGATCGCCATGGGGGCGGTGCTGGTGTCGGAATGGCTGGCCTGGCGCATGACCGCGCGCATGAATGGGCGCGCCGAGGGGCGGGCCTGATGCTGGAGGTCGCCTTTCGCCACGATTTTCCTGGGCTTGCGCTTGATGTCGCCTTCCAGGCACCGGGCGGGGTGACGGCGCTGTTCGGCCCCTCGGGCTGCGGCAAGAGCACGGCGATCAACGCCATCGCGGGACTGTTGCGCCCCGATCAGGGCCGCATCGCACTGGACGGGCGGGTGCTGTTCGACGGCAAGACCAACCTTTCGCCGCAGGCCCGGCGCATCGGCTGCGTGTTCCAGGACGCGCGGCTGTTCCCGCATATGACGGTGGCGGCGAACCTGCGCTACCCCTCGCGCTGGCGGCGCGGGGCGGCGCGGGACTTCGACCGCATCACCGGGATGCTGGCGCTGGAGCCCCTGCTGCATCGCCGCCCCGGCACGCTGTCGGGCGGCGAGCGCCAGCGCGTGGCCATCGGCCGCGCGCTGTTGTCGGACCCGGCGCTGCTGGTCATGGACGAGCCGCTGGCGGCGCTGGACGAGGCGCGCAAGGCCGAGATCATGCCCTGGCTGGAACGCCTGCGCGACGAGATCCGGCTGCCGATCCTCTATGTCAGCCATTCGGTGCCCGAGGTGCTGCGATTGGCGACGACGGTGGTGCTGATGCGGCAGGGGCGGGTGGTCCATTCCGGCCCGCTGGCCGCGATCCTGGCCGATCCCGAACTGGCCCCGCAGCTGGGCGCGCGCGAGGCGGGGGCGCTGATCCGCGCCACGGTCGAGGCGCGCGAACCCGACGGCATGGTCCGGGTCGCCACCGCCGGCGGGCCGATGCTGCTGCCCGGACTGGACCTGGCGCCGGGGCAGGCGCTGCGGCTGCGCATCCTGGCGCATGAGGTGATCCTGGCGCGCGAGGCGCCGCGGGGCCTGTCGGCGCTCAATCTGCTGCCGGTCACTGTGACCTGCGTCGAGGGCGGGCTGGTGCAACTGGCGCTGGGGCAGGGCGCGCAGCATGAGCGGATGCTTGCGCAGGTCACGCCGCGCTCGGTCAAGGCGCTGGAATTGCAGCCGGGAACCGCCTGCCACGCCATCGTGAAATCGGTTTCGGTCCTGCCCAGCTAGGACGGTCGAGCCTTTGTCATTTGCGCCTCGCCCCGGATTGCGCTTATCCTGCCCGCAAAAAACATGAGGGCAGTATGAACAGGTTTCTCAAGCTCGCCATCGTCGGGCTGGTGGCCTCTTGCGGAGGGGGCGGGAACTACAAGGCGCCGCGCAATCTGGAAAGCGCCTGCGCCATCGCGGCCGAACGGCCCGCCTACATGCGTGCGATGAAGGCGACCGAGCGGCGCTGGGGGGTGCCGGTGCATGTGCAGATGGCGACGATCCACCAGGAATCGAAATTCATCGGCAATGCCCGCACGCCGCATCAATATGCGCTGGGCATCATTCCGATCGGCCGGCAAAGCTCGGCCTATGGCTACAGCCAGGCGCTGGACAGCACCTGGGACGATTACCGCAAGCAGACCGGCAACCGCCGCGCCCGGCGCGACAATATCCGCGACGCCACCGATTTCATGGGCTGGTACATGAACGATTCGGCGCGGGTGCTGGGCATTTCCAAATGGGACGCCGCCTCGCAATACCTGGCCTATCACGAGGGCCGCTCGGGCTTTGCCAGGGGCTCGCACCACTCGAAGCCCTGGCTGATGGGCGTCGCCGGCAAGGTCCAGGCCCGGTCCGAGGCCTATCGCAGCCAGCTTGCCTCCTGCCGCTGACCCGGTTCGCCCGCCTATTGGCGGCGGGCGATCTCGTTCTGGATGGCGAAGGTCGAGGCGGGAAAGCTCATCCCGGTCTGCATGTCGCCCAGGATCACCGTGGTCCGCTTGCCGGTGTCGTCGGTCACCACCCATTGCCGCAGCTGGGTCGGATTGGCGGTAAAGACCATCTGGATATTGCCGTATTCGGGATGCTGCGGATCCTGCGCGGTGACGACGGTGGTGTTCTTCTTCTCGGCATAGCCGGTGACCATGCGCGCCCGGCTCAGGTCGATGTTGGGCGCCAGGATCAGCGACAGCGGCGTCTTGGACAGCGGGTATTGCTGCGGCGCACCGCGCGTCTTGCCGTCGAACACGGCGACGTTGCCGGCCGAGGCCATGACCAGCGTGCGGTCGCCCTTGTATTCGAAGCGCACCCGCTGCGGGCGCTGGATATAGACCACCCCGGTCGAGATCGAGCCGTCGGCATTCACCTGGGTGAAATCCGCCTTGGCGGTCTTGAGGCTGTTGAGATAGCGCGAGATCTCGTTCAGCGGGATCTTCTCGGCCAGGGCGGGAAAGGCCAGGGCCAGGCACAGGACGGGCGCAAGGGCGAGCGACTTCAGTTTCATGAGCGGAATGATACCGATTCTCCAATGACTTGCACATCACGTTCGCTGGATGCGCGGCGCCTCAACGCTGACGAAGGCGTGAGCGTTCCCTAAAGCCGCCGCCCGGTCAGCAGGCGCGGCATCGGCTCGAGGCTCAGCCCCGCCGCCTGGCGCATGAAGCCGCGCCGCAGGGGCGGGATGGCATCGACCAGGCCCATGCCGATCTCGCGTGCGGTGCGCAGCAGCGGATTGGCATTGGAAAACAGCGCGTTCACCCCGTCCATGCCAAGCGCCAGCGCCGTCGCATCGGGCCGGCGCCAGTCCTGATAGCGCGCCAGCACCAGATCGGCGCCGATGTCCTCGCCGCGGCGGCGGGCGGCGACCAGCACTTCGGCCAGCACCGCCACGTCGCGCAGGCCCAGGTTCAGCCCCTGCCCGGCGATGGGATGCACGCCATGCGCCGCATCGCCGACCAGCGCCCCCCGCGGGGCGATGTAGCGCTCGGCCAGGGTCAGGTTCAGCGGATAGGAAAAGCGCGGCCCGGCCAGCCGGATCTCGCCCAGGAAATCGCCGAAGCGCGGGCGCAGCACCGCCAGGAATTCGTCATCCGGCAGTTCCATGATCGCGCGGGCACTGGCCTCGGCCTCGGACCAGACGATCGAGCTGCGATTGCCCGGCAGCGGCAGGATCGCCAGCGGCCCGGTGGGCATGAAATACTGGTGCGCGGTGCCTTCGTGCGGCAGTTCGTGATCGACCGCCGCGACCAGTGCGATCTGGCCATAGTCATGGCCGATGCGCCGGATGCCGGCCCGCGCCGCCACGCCCGATTGCCGCCCGTCGGCGCCGACCAGCAGCCGGGCGCTGATGCTGCGGCCGTCCGACAGGGTGGCGCGGATCGCCGCGCCCTCGGCCTCTTGCCCGGTGACGGACAGGCCGGGCAGATGCGTGACCCGCCCCTGCATCGCGGCCAGAAGCGCGCGGTAAAGGAAGCGGTCCTCGAGCATGTAGCCCAGCCGGCCTTCCTCGAGCTCGGCGCCGTCGAAATGCAGGCCGAAGGGGCCAGCGCCTTCGCCCGGCGCGCCCTGTGTCGCCTCGACCTTGCGGATTTCCTGCGCGTTCGGCGCCAGCTCGGGCCACAGCCCCAGCGCGGCCAGCAGCCGCTGCGAGGCCAGCGCCAGCGCATAGGCGCGGCCGTCGAAGGCGGCGCCGGCGCGGGCATCGGCGGGGCGGGCGTCGGCCACCGCCACCGACAGGCCGGCATCGGCCAGGGCCAGGGCAAGGGCCGGGCCGTTCAGCCCGCCGCCCGCGATCAGGATGTCGAAATCGGTCCTCATGGGACGCAATATGACCGTCGGCCGGGCAATGTCCATGCGTCATGGCGGCCGCCAAGCGCATTGCGGGCCAGCCCGCGCCGGGATAGCCTGTGCATTATTTGGTATCTGGATTTGATCGGTCGGGGGAAGGGCATGGATTGGCTCAGGGCATCTGCGGCGGAACAGGGAAGGGCGATCCTGGCCGGGCTCATCAGCCCGGTCGAGCAGGCCGAGGCCTATCTGGACGCCGCGGCCCGCCATCCCTATGGCGACCGCATCTATGCCCGGCCGACCCCCGAGCGCGCGCGGGCCGAGGCCATTGCCGCCCATGACCGCGCCCGCGCCGGGCTGCGCCGCGGCTTGCTGGACGGGGTGGCGATCAGCTGGAAGGACAATATCGACAGCGCCGGCATCGCGACCGAGGCCGGCTCGCGCCTGCTGGAGGGCCGCGTGCCCCGGCAGGATGCCGCGATCCTGGCCGGGGCGACGCTGGACGGGCTGGTCTGCCTGGGCAAGACGCATATGACCGAGCTGGCCTTTTCCGGCCTGGGCGTGAACCCGCGCACGGCGACGCCGCCCAACAGCATCGACCAGGAACTGGCGCCGGGCGGCTCCAGCTCGGGCGCGGCGGTTTCGGTGGCGCTGGGGCTGGCGGCGGCTGCGGTGGGGTCGGACACCGGCGGCTCGATCCGGGTGCCGGCGGCCTGGAACGGGCTGGTGGGCTTCAAGCCGACCACGGGCGCAGTCAGCGGCGCCGGCATCGTGCCGCTGTGCCGCCGCTTCGACGTGGCCGGCCCCATCGCCCGCACGGTCGAGGATTGCGCCGAGCTTTTCGCCGTGCTGCGTGGCGAGCCCGCCCCCGACCTGGCCGATGCCAGCCCGCGCGGGCTGCGGCTGATGGTGCTGGACGGCGTGCCCTTCGACGAGGCGCGGCATGAGCCGGTCGCCGGCTTCGAGGATGCGGTGAACCGCCTGGCCCGCGCCGGCGCCCGCATTACCCATGCCGCGCCGCCCTGCGTGGCCGAGGCGATGGTGCTGGCGCCGCTGCTGTTCGCGCCCGAGGCCTATGGCATCTGGCGCGAGCAGATCGAGGCCGCGCCCGAGCTGATGCACCCGCCGATCCTGGAGCGCTTTCGCGGCGGCCAGTTCGTGCTGGCGGCCGATTACGTCGCCGCCTGGGAGGAGTTGGGCCGGCTGCGCGCCGATTGGGCGCGGCTGGTCGCCGGTTTCGACGCGGTGATCCTGCCCACGGCGCCGATCCTGCCGCCGCCGGTGGACCGGCTGCTGGCCGAGGAAGAGTTCTTTGCCCGCGAAAACCTGCTGACGCTGCGCAATACCCGCATCGCCAACCTGCTGGACCTGCCGGCGGTCAGCCTGCCGACCGGCCATCCGGCCTGCGGCATCACGCTGATGGGCCGCGCCGGCCAGGACCGCGCGCTGCTGGTGGCGGCCGCCGCGGCCGAGGCGGCGCTGCGCTGAGGCGTGGATTTTCCGGGAAAATCCGGCACGGACGGGCGCAATCTGGCGGTGAAACTCTGGACGCATGGGGGGATTGCCGGTAGTCTTGCGGCAAAACGGGGCGCAACGACCCCGACTGAGAGGCAGTCATGGCAATTCCCGAGCGGTTCTCGAACCTGCCGGATTACGCGTTTCCGCGCCTGCGGACGCTGCTTGCGGGCATCGACCCCGGCGGCGATCCCCTGATCCTGACCATTGGCGAGCCGCGCCATGCGCTGCCGGATTTCGTCGGCCCGGTCATGGCCGAAAGCATCGCCGATTTCGGCAAATACCCCTCGAACGAGGGCACGGCCGAGCTGCTGGCCGCGATCTCGGGCTGGCTTGCCCGCCGGCACGGGCTGGATGTCGCGCCCGAGCGGATCATGGCGCTGAACGGCACGCGCGAGGGGCTGTTCAATGCCGCCCTGGCGCTGGCGCCGGAACGCAAGAACGGCCAGCGGCCGGCGATCCTGGTGCCGAACCCGTTCTACCAGGTCTATGCCGTGGCCGCCGCCGCCGTGGGCGCCGAGCCGGTCTTCGTCCCCGCCACGGCAGAAACCGGCCACCTGCCGCGCTTTGCCGGCCTGCCGGCCGCGGTGCTGGACCGCGCCACCGTGGCATATCTGTGTTCGCCCGCCAATCCGCAGGGCAGCATTGCGTCCGAGGATTATCTCGAGGAACTGATCGCGCTGGCCGACCGGCACGATTTCCTGGTTTTTGCCGACGAGTGCTATTCCGAGATCTGGCGCGACGCGCCGCCGCCCGGCGCGCTGGCGGTGGCCACGCGCATGGGGCTGGCCGACCGGGTGGTGATGTTCAACTCGCTGTCGAAACGCTCGAACCTGCCGGGGCTGCGCTCGGGCTTTGCCGCCGGCGGACCCCAGCAGATCGCGCAGATGCGGCGGCTGCGCAGCTATGCCGGCGCGCCGCTGCCCCTGCCGGTGCAGCGCGTCAGCGCCATGGCCTGGGGCGAGGAGGACCATGTCGAGGCCAGCCGCGCGCTTTACCAGCAGAAATACCGCATCGCCGACCGGGTGCTGGGCAATGTGCCGGGCTACCAGCCGGTGCAGGGCGGCTTTTTCCTGTGGCTGCCGGTGCCCGAAAGCGTCGGCGACGGCGAGGATGCGGCGAAAAAGCTGTGGGCCGAGGCGGGCATCCAGGTGCTGCCCGGCGCCTATCTGGCCCGCGACACCGAGGCCGGCAATCCGGGCCGGAATTTCATCCGCGTAGCGCTGGTCGCGCCGGCGGAGCAGACCGAGGCGGCGCTGAACCGCCTGAAGAATTGTTTGTATCAAGGGGGTTGACGCATGGCGAGCTGGCAGGCGAAACACCGCGATCCGCTGTTTGACCAAAGCACGCAGGCGGCGCTGGAGCGGCGCGGCAAGGAACTGCTGGGCGCGGGGCTGGTCATCCTGGGCGTGCTGATCGCGATGATGCTGGTCAGCTATTCCCCCGACGATCCCAGCTTCATGTCGGCGACCGACCAGCCGGCGCAGAACTACCTGGGCCGCTTCGGCGCCTATGTCGCCTCGGCGCTGTTCATGATCACCGGCTACGGCACCTGGATCCTGGTGGTCGGCGCCGTGGTCTGGGGCCTGCGGCTGATGCTGCACCGGGGCGAGGAACGGCTGATGCGCGGCATCTTCCTGCCCATCGCCATGGTGCTGGTCTCGATCTATGCCACCTCGATGGCGCCGCCGCCGGACTGGACGCAAAGCTTCGGCCTGGGCGGGCATCTGGGCGACATGCTGATGGGCGGCATGCTGTCGGCCATGCCGATGAAGGCTTCGGTCGCGATCAAGCTGCTGGCGCTGCTGACCGCCGTCGGCACCGTCGCCTTCCTGGCCTTCGTGCTGGGCTTCGACCGCAAGGAGTTGACGACCATCGGCACCTTCCTGCGCGAGGGGCTGGCCACCGCCCGCGTCCTGGCGCTGCAGGCGATGGATCGCGGGGCGCGTCTGTCCTCGGGCGCGGCGCGCGGGCTCAAGACCCGCGCCGATGCCCGGCGCGAGCGCGCGGGCCACGCCGGTTCCGCCGCCCTGCCGCAAGCGCCCCGCGGCGGCCTGCCGGGCCTGCGTCCCGCGCCGGCCCCCCTGGCCGATGATCGCGACTTCGCGCCCGAGCCCGAGCTGATCGACCCCGAGACGCATTATGCCGAGGATGACGAGCCGCCCTCGAACGCCGCGGTCAGCGCCCGCATCACCGATGCGATCCGCAGCCGTTCCGAAGGCGCCCGTTCGGAAGGCGCCCGTTCGGAAGGCAAGGGGCTGCTGTCGGCGGTGACGGCGCGGCTGACCGGCGCCCGCGCCGCGCCCGCCCGGCACGAGCTGCCGCTGCGCGCCGGCGAGGACGAGGACGACGAGGATTTCGCCGAACCCGTCACCGCCGCGCCCTTCGGCGCCGAGACGCCCCGCGTGGTGGTGCCGCCCAAGAAGCCCGCCCCCTCGCGCCAGGCGCAATCCGAGGCGCAGCCGGCGCTGCGCTTCGACGATGCCGCCAGCCATTACGAGCATCCGCCGCTGTCGCTTCTGACCGCGCCGACCACAGTCGAGCGCCACCAGCTGTCGCAAGAGGCGCTGATGGAGAACGCCCGCATGCTGGAGGCGGTGCTGGACGATTACGGCGTCAAGGGCCAGATCACCGAGGTCCGCCCCGGCCCCGTGGTCACGCTTTACGAGCTGGAGCCCGCGCCGGGGCTGAAGGCCAGCCGGGTGATCGGGCTGGCCGACGACATCGCGCGGTCGATGTCGGCGCTGTCGGCGCGGGTCTCGACCGTGCCCGGCCGCTCGGTCATCGGCATCGAGCTGCCCAATGCCCGGCGCGAAAAGGTGGTCCTGCGCGAGATCCTGGCCTCCAAGGCTTACGGCGACGGCACCCAGCCGCTGCCCTTGGCGCTGGGCAAGGACATCGGCGGCGGGCCGGTGGTGGCCAACCTGGCCAAGATGCCACACCTGCTGATCGCCGGGACCACCGGCTCGGGCAAGTCGGTGGCGATCAACACCATGATCCTGTCGCTGCTCTACAAGCTCACGCCCGAGGAATGCCGGCTCATCATGATCGACCCCAAGATGCTGGAACTGTCGGTCTATGACGGCATCCCGCACCTGCTGTCCCCGGTCGTCACCGACCCCAAGAAGGCGGTCGTGGCGCTGAAATGGGTCGTGGGCGAGATGGAGGAACGCTATCGCCGCATGTCCAAGATGGGCGTGCGCAACATCGAGGGCTATAACGGCCGCGTCCGCGAGGCGCTGGACAAGGGCGAGATGTTCAAGCGCACCGTCCAGACCGGCTTCGACGAGGATACCGGCGAGCCGGTCTTCGAGACCGAGGAATTCCAGCCCGAGACCTTCCCCTATATCGTCGTCATCGTCGACGAGATGGCCGACCTGATGATGGTGGCCGGGAAAGAGATCGAGGCCTGCATCCAGCGCCTGGCGCAGATGGCGCGGGCATCCGGCATCCACCTGATCATGGCGACGCAGCGCCCCTCGGTCGATGTCATCACCGGCACGATCAAGGCGAACTTCCCGACCCGGATCAGCTTCCAGGTCACGTCCAAGATCGACAGCCGCACCATCCTGGGCGAGCAGGGCGCCGAGCAATTGCTGGGCCAGGGCGACATGCTCTACATGGCCGGCGGCTCGCGCATCACCCGCGTCCACGGGCCTTTCGTTTCCGACGAGGAGGTCGAGGAGGTGGTGAACCACCTGAAATCCTTTGGCCCGCCCAGCTACATGTCCGGCGTGGTCGAGGGCCCGGACGAGGAGCGCGCCGACAGCATCGACCAGGTGCTGGGCCTGTCCTCGGGCGAGGGCGGCGATGCCGAGCTTTACGACATGGCCGTCGCCATCGTGGCCAAGGACCGCAAATGCTCGACCTCCTACATCCAGCGCAAGCTGGCCATCGGCTACAACAAGGCCGCGCGGCTGGTCGAGCAGATGGAGGAACAGGGCGTCGTCACCCCGGCGAACCATGTCGGCAAGCGCGAGGTTCTGGTGCCCGAGGTATAGCCGGGCCGCGCATCGGGATCGGGATCGGGGCCGGGCCGTCGCGCCCGGCCTTTTTCATGCGCCGGCCTAGCCCGCCAGCCGGCCCAGGTGCAGCGCCAGCGCGTCGCGTGCGGCGGGGCGGATGACCGAGCCGTGGTTTTCATCGGGATGCGGGCGGTGGACCAGGTCGAGCCCTGGAAGGCCCGACAGCGGGGCCAGGATCGGCGGCACCGCCGCCCCCGAATTGGCGACCAGCAGCGGCACTGCCGGGTCCAGCCGCCCGCCCGCCGCCAGGATGCCGCCGCGAAAGGCGCGGGCCTCGCGCAGCGGCTCGCCGGCGTTCCACCAGGTCGAGGGGTCGGCGGCGGCATAGCGGGCGAACAGGCGCGGCCGGGTGAACAGCGCGTTCAGCACGAAGAGCCCGCCCAGCGAATGGCCGAACAGCGTCAGGTTGTCCGTATCCAGCGGCAGGCGCCGGCCGAGTTCGGGCAGAAGCTGCGCCGCGATCATCTCGAGCAGGGCGTCCTGCCCGCCGGTCGGGCGGTCGCCGGGACCGCGCTGCCCCTGCCTCGCCGGGACCGCCTGCTTGCCGGGCGAGGTCAGGTCGAACCAGCGGCGGGTGGGGTCGAAGCGGGTCTCGACCGGATAGCCGATGCCGACCAGCGCCACCGGCGCCTCGGGCGCCAGTTCCTCGCGCAGATGCCACAGGATCGGGAAGGTCGCATTGCCGTCCAGCGCCAGGATGGCGGAATAGCCGCCCGGCGGCGCCGCGACCGAGGGCAGGCCCAGGAAGATGCGCCAGGGCGTTTCGGCCGGGCCAAGGTCGAAATGGCTGGCGCGCGGATCGGCGATCTTCTCGGCCGGTTCCAGGCCGCGCTGCCGGCGTTCCTGCGCCCACGCCATGCTGCCGGCCATTGCGACCAGCGATGCCGCAAGGATGCTGCGCCGGGAAAGGGGGATCTGCATCGTCGCCTCCGGTCGGTCGGGGGGCTGGCGGGAAGCGGCTTGCCCTTGCCCGCACGGCCTAGCCGCCGCAGGCCGGACGTGCAAGCCCGGCGGCGCAGGCCCTGGATCAGCCCTCGTGCCCCATGATCGGCCGGGCCTGGGCCGCGCGGTCGGCGCCCGAGCCTTCGTCCACCGTCACCACCACCGACAGGCCCGGCTCCAGGTATTCCGCCATCTCTTGCCCAGGGTCGATCGCGATGCGCACCGGCAGGCGCTGCGCGACCTTGGTGAAGTTGCCGGTGGCGTTCGAGGCGGACAGCAGGCTGAACTCGGAGGCGGTGGCGGGCGAGAACGCCTCGACCCGGCCGGTGAAGGCGCGGTGGCGCATGGCGTCCACGGTGAACGTGGCGCGGTCGCCGATGCGGATGCCGTGCAGCTCGGTCTCGCGGAAATTGGCGATGACCCAGACTTCGGGGCCGACATGGCTGACCAGCGCCGTGCCCGCCGTGACATATTGGCCCAGCCGCACCCCGACCTGGCCCAGCCGCCCGTCCGAGGGCGCGCGGATCACCGTATTGTCCAGGTCGATCCGCGCCAGCTCCACCGCCGCGCGGGCCGAGGCGATCTCGGCGCGCTTGGCGGCCAGCCCGACCTCGGCGCCGGCGACGTTCTCGCGCGCCACCGCGATGGCGCTTTCGGCCTGGGTGACGGCCGCCTCGGCCTGGCGCAGCGACAGTTCGGACTGGTCGGCCGAGCTTTGTGCCGTCACGCCGCGCGATTGCAAGGCCTGCGCGCGGTCCCAGGTCGAGGCCGCCGTGTCCCGCGCCGCCTGCGCCGCGGAAAGCGCCGCCTGGGCCGATTGCAGGCTGGCCTGGGCGGAATGGACGCTTTGTTCCTGGATCTTCAGCGCCGCCTCGGCGCCTTCCAGCATGGCCTGGGCCTGGGCCAGCCTTTGGCGGTATTGCCGGTCGTCGATGCGGGCGATGACCTGGCCGCGGGCCACGGGCTGGAAGTCCTGCACCTCGACCGCCGCGACATAGCCCGACAGCTGCGGCGCGACGGTGGTCAGCTGGCCGCGGATATAGGCGTTCTCGGTCTGCGGATGCGCCGGGCGAAACGGCGGCAGGTGCCAGGCGTAAAGCACGATCAGCAGGCCGGCCAGGCCGGCGGCAAGCGCGATCAGGGTCGGGATCAGGTGGTTTCTGGTCATGTCTCGGGCTCGGGCTCGGGATGGGTCTGGGCATCGGCGGCAGGCGGCTTGCCCCGCGCCACCAGCCAGTCGCGGAACAGGTGCAGCAGCAGCGCGCAAAGCGCCGCCGCCGCCAGCAGGAAGGTCAGGAAATAGGCGTCGTTATAGGCCATGACATAGGCCTGGGCGCTGGCGTCCTGCGCGATCTGCGCCACCGCCTGCGCCTGGCGTTGCGCGGCATCGGCGATCTGCGGCGCCAGGGCCATGCTGCGCTGCGCGATCTCGGCCGCGGTCTGCGGATCGGTGGCGGTCAGCTCTTCGCGCAGCACTTGCAGGTGCAGGGCCTGGCGGTGGTTGATCAGGGTCGAGAACAGGCCCGAGCCCATGGCGCCGCCCAGCGATTGCGTGGACAGAAAGACGATGACGAAGGACAGGATGTAGTTCGGCCCGCGCGCCAAGGCCGAAAGCAGCCCGCGCATCATCGCCGGCGCCAGGAAGAACGAGCCGGCAAAGGCGATCATCGCCTGGCTCAGCATCATCTGCGCCGGCCGGGTGTCCATGGTGGCATGGCTGTCCATGAAGGCGCCGGCGGCGATCAGCACCAGCGCGATGATGTGGAACAGCGGCACACGCTCGGGCTTCATGAAGGGGATCAGCGCCAGCCCGCCCAGCACCGAGGCCACCGAGATCATCGCGAACAGCGGCACCAGCTGGTCCTGCGTCACGCCCAGCACCTGGAACATGCGCGGCGCGCCCGCGCTTTGCTCGGACAGCACCAGCCGAAAGATCAGCAGCGTCGCCGTCAGGTGCAGCATGGCGGGGCTGGCCAGCCAGCGGATGTCCAGCAGCGGCGCCTTGCGGTGCAGCTCGATCACCACGGCCAGGGTCAGCGCCACGATGGACAGCGCCAGCACCCAGCCCAGCCAGGCCACGTCGGTCCACCAATGGATCGAGCCCATGATGAAGCCGACCGTCAGCCCGCCGAAGCCGGTGGCGATCAGCAGCCAGCTGACCAGGTCCATGGCGGCGATCACCTTGACCCGCGGCGCCGAGGTCAGCGGCAGGGCATAGACCAGCCCCAGCGACACCGCCGCCAGCCCCAGGGCCATGTAATGCAGCCCGTCCCAGCCGTGGTCCCCCATCAGCGCGGGCGAGATCACCCGCGCCAGCATCGGCCCGGTCGCGACCATGGCCAGCACCATGGGCAGGCCCAGCCGCATCTTCCACTGGGGCGGCAGCGGCTCCAGCATATACATGAAGGCCAAGGTGGACAGCGGCGCCGAGGCCATGCCGGCCACGAATTGCACCGCCACCGCCGAGCGCAGGTCCGAGATGGCAAGGGCCGCCAGCGAAACCGCCAGATAGACCAGGATCGCCACCTCGGCAAAGCGGCGCAGGCCGAACTGGGTGCGGATCTTGATCAGCAACAGCGGCATCGAGGCCCGCGGGATCATGAAGGCCGCCATCAGCCAGGTCGCCTGGGTGGTGGTCGCGCCCAGGTCTCCGGCGATCTGCGGGATGTTGGTGCTGACGAAGCCCTGCGCCAGGCCCTGGGTCAGGCCGATGACGACCGAGGCGCCGATATAGCCCAGCGTGGCCGGCCAGGACATCGGCACGAAGGGGGGCGGCGCGCCCGCCGCGGCCGGGGCTGCGGGCGCAGGCGCCGCGGGGGCGGCCTGGGATCGGCTCATGCCTGCCGCAGCCTTTCGGCATTCCGCGCCATTTGCGCCAGCGTCCGGCGCGTCACCGCCAGATCCTCGGGCGCGATGCCCTGGGCCAGCGTGGCATCGACCTCGGCGCGAAAGCCCAGCACCGGCTCGATCCGCGCCGCCTCGGTCAGGTAGACGGCGTATTTGCGGCCGTCCTCGGGGATCGGGCGGCGCTCGGCCAGGCCCTGGTCCTCCAGCGCGTCCAGCAGGCGCTTCAGCGTGGGCGTCTCGATGCCCAGCATTGCGGCCAGCTGGGCCTGGCTTGCGCCCTCGTTGCGGCCGATGGTGGTCAGCAGCCGGGCGCGGGCAAAGGTCAGCCCGTATTGCTCGACGCGCTGCTCAAAGGCGGCGCGCAGGGTCCGGGTCAGTTCGATGAGCGATTCCACAAGCGTGAAGGGACGGTCTGGCATGGGTTTTCCCGCTGCTCCGCAAATTTCATTAGCAAGCTAATGAATCCGTCGCGGTTATGCAAGGGGGCGGCCCCGCCGCCGCCCCGCGCCGCCATGGTGGCGGGCGGGGCGGAGGGGGTCAGTAATCGCGTTCATAGAACAGGCCGACGGTGCTTTCGCCCTCGCTGTCCACGGACCCGCGCGCGGTCAGGGTCGGGGAGATGTCGAGGTTCAGGTTCAGCTTGGTCTTGCCGTCGCCGCCGACCTGCACGTCGGTATAGAGGTTCTCGGACAGGTATTTCCCCGCCCGGACCGAGACGTTGCCGTCGTCGTCCGTCGCCAGGTCCAGGTCATCGAGCCCGGTCGAGGCGCGCAGCCGCCCGACGATCCCCTCGCCGCCGCGCCCGGCCAGCGTCGCCACCGCGCTGGCCAGCTGCGCGGCCTGAAGCGCGCTGATATTGTCCAGCCCGCGGCCGAACAGCAGGTGCGACAGCACCTCTTCCTGCGGCATCTCGGGCGAGGATTCAAAGGTGATCTCGGGATCCTGCGCCTCGCCGTCGATGATGATGCGGGCGGTGATGTCGTCCTGCACCGTCTCGGCCACCAGCCGGATCACCGGGATCATGCTGCCCTGCAATTCGATCAGCCCCTCGGTCATGTCGAACCGCTTGCCCAGCAGGTCGACCCGGCCGCGGATCAGCTCCAGCTGGCCGATGGGGATGGGCTGGCGGGCATTGCCGGTCAGGCGCAGCTCGCCGCCCAGTTCCGCATCGACGCCGCGGCCGCGGATGAAGACCTGGGACGGGGCCGAGACCAGCAGGTCGAAGCGCGCCGGGTTGGCCGGCGGCGTCGCCGGCGGCGCGGCCATGCCGGCCTGGCGCGAGGCCTCGCTGGGATATTCCAGCAGCCCGGCCTTGGCGCGGGTCTGGCGCTGCGGCGGGCGTTCCGAACGGTGGATGATGTCCGGGATCGCCTTGGCGCCGCCCAGCCCGGTCGAGGGGATGCGCAGTTCCGTATGGCCCACGTCGATGCGGCCCGAGACCAGCGGCCCCTGTCCCACCGTGCCCGCGACATTGATCGCGCCGTTCACCAGCGTCTCGTAAAGGTTCGGGTCGCGCAGCACCACGTTGGACAGCTGCACGTCCAGGTTCATCTGCCGGTCGCCGACCAGGTTGACCGGGCCGCTGACGGTGATGAGGCCGCCGGCCTCGACCGCGCCGCGCAGGTCGACCGCGATGCGGCCGGCGTTGAAATCGGCATTGGCGTTCAGGCTGCCCACGGCCAGGCCGAAGCGTGGCTCGGCCAGCCGGCCGTTGGTCAGCGCCACCCGGCCGGACAGCGATTCCAGCCCCGGCCGCCCGTTCAGGCGCAAATCGAAGCTCAGCGGCCCCTCGACCGAGCGGGTGCGCAGGAAGGGGTTGGCGGCGGCGGCATTGCTGCTGCCGCTGACCGCGATGTCGGCGGTGGACAGGTCCGTCGCCGCCGAGCCCGTCACCCGCGCCTGGGTATTGCCCGGCCCCGAGGCGGTCAGGTTCACGTCATAGGCGCTGCCGGTGTTGCGGATGGTGCCGGCGACCGTCGCCGGGCCGGGAAAGCCCGGCACCACCAGGGCCAGGTCGTTCAGCCGGGCGTCGAGGTTCAGCCCCTCGGTCGGGCTGCCGTCGCCGGTGATGCTGAACTGGCCGTTGCCGGCGCGCAGCCGGCTGACGGTCAGGCTGCCGTCCGGGCGCTGCGCGGCGGCCAGGTCGAAGCTGGTCTCGCCCGCCAGCACCGCATCGGCCTGCGGGTTGCCGACGCCCAGCCCGCGGGCCGAGCCGTTGGCGGTGATCTGACGCCCGCCGCCCTGCTGGTCCACGACATGGCCCGAGGCGCTGACCGCGCCGCGGAAGCCGCGGCCCAGGAAGCGCAGGTCGTCGGCGCGCAAGCTCGCGGTCAAGTCGGTGGCGCCCTGGCCCACCCGGCCCTCGGCGCCCAGGTTCAGGCGCGGGTTCTCGACGGTCGCGGTCTCGATGGTGAACACGCCGTCGCGCTCGATCCCGTGCAGCGCCAGCCGGGTCTCGCCCACCAGCGCGCCGTCGACCTGCGCCTGGCCAAAGGACAGGTCGGTGCCGGTGCCGGTCACGTCCAGCCGCCGCGCGCCCGAGCCGTCGTCCTTGAAGCTGCCCTGCGCATTCAGCGCGCCGCGCCAGCCGCGGCCGAAGCTGGCCAGCGAGCGGATCTCGGCCCGGCCCTCCATGTCGGTGCCGCTGGGGGCGATGCGGCCTTGCGCCGTGGCCAGCATCTGCTGGTTGGTCAGCTCGAAATCATGCACGGTGATCTCGTCGCCGCGCTGCTCGGCCGAAAGCCGCAGGTCGGTCACGCCGGTCAGCGCCCCGTCCACGTCCTGCTGGCCCAGGCGCAGGTCGGTGCCGCGCCCGGTCAGCTCGATCCGGCGGGTGCCGTCCTGCTCCACCGCCGTCGCCTCGGCGGTCAGCCCGCCCGAGAGGCCGCGCCCCAGAACCGCCAGGTCGGGCATGGACAGGTTCAGCCGGGCATCCATCGCGCCTTCGGCGAAGCTGCCCCGGCCTTCGGCATCGATCTGCGGGTTGGTCAGGCGGAGGGTCTGCACCTCGAAGCCGCCCTGCGCCTCGGCGGCCTCGACCAGCAGGTCGGTTTCGCCCTTTAGCGCGCCGTCCAGCTCGGCGATGCCGGTGACAAGATCCTGCGCCTTGCCGGTCAGGGTCACGCGGCGCGCCCCCGCCGCGCCGGTGGCGCGAAGCTCGCTGCGGACCGAGCCCGACATGCCGGGGTCGGCGACCGACAGGTCCGGCATCTCGATGGTCGCGGTCAGGGTGCTGGAATAGCTGTCCAGCCGCCCCTGCGCCTCGGCCGTCAGGTTCCGCGCGTTCACCACCAGCTTGCGCAGGTTGATGCCCGAGGTGTCGCGCCGGGCGCTGAGTTCGATGCGCGACTGGCCCGCCAGCATGCGGTCGGCATGGTCCTGGCCGATGCGGATGTCGTTGCCCAGAACCTCTGCCTCGACGTCGAAGCCCTTTCCCAGCAGCGCGTAGCGGCCCTTGATATGGGCATCGGCGGTGCCGCCCAGCTCGCGCCCGGCCAGCGTCGAGAAGCGCGCGACATTGCGGTGCTGCGCGGTGATGTCGCCCGACAGCGTGATCCCGGTCCGCAGGCCGGAGACGGTGGTCTCGCCCTTGAAGCCGAAATCCTCGCCGTTGATGTTCATGCCCCAGAGCCGCAGCGCATTGCCGGGGGTGAAGGCAAAGTTCAGCCCGCCGTTCAGCACCCGGCCCAGGGCCTGCGCCAGGCCCGGATCGGTCGGCGCCAGGTCGTCCATGCCAAAGGCGATCCAGCCGCGCACCTCTTCCAGCGCCTGCTCGGCGGTCAGGGTGATGCGGCCGCGCCCGTCCAGCCGCAGCTCGGACAGGGCGATGTCGTCGCGGACGATGTCGCCCACCACGCCCTTCAGCACCCAGCCCGAGCCCTGCGCGGCGTCATAGTCCAGCCGCAAGCTGCCCGAGCGCACCGTGGTCGGCCGGTCGGCCCAGGGCAGCAGCACCGGCAGCTGCGCAGCCCCCGCATCCTGCCCCAGCAGCAGCGTCAGATGCGCGCTTTCCGGCGCGCCGCGGCTGGTGGTGGCCAGGTTGCCGTCCAGCCGCAGCGCCTCGGTCGCCAGCCGCAGCGAGGGGACGACCAGCCGGCCGTCCTGCCCGCGCCAGCCCTCGGCCAGAAGCTGCGACTGCGTGCCGAAGAAGGCGCGGTGCTGCGGCGGCACCAGCGCGGCCACGTCGCCGCCCAGCTCGGCGCGGAAGGCGGTGCCGGGGGCGCCGTCGCGCTCGGCCGCATCGACCGAGACGGTGCCGGTCACGCGCGGCTGGCCGTCGGTCGCCAGCTGGATATTGGCGGCGAAGTCCGACATGGGCCCCTCGCCGGTGATCTCGGCCCGCACGGCGGGGCGGTCGTGCAGCTTGACCGCATTCGCAAACAGCCCGTTGCGGTCCTCGTCCAGCCGCAGGTCCAGGCGCAGCACGCGGGT
This sequence comes from Paracoccus sp. FO-3, assembly GCF_006386455.1. Classification (NCBI taxonomy): domain Bacteria; kingdom Pseudomonadati; phylum Pseudomonadota; class Alphaproteobacteria; order Rhodobacterales; family Paracoccaceae; genus Paracoccus; species Paracoccus sp. FO-3. Next base: position 57,873 of record NZ_VCBQ01000004.1, read on the forward strand.
TTCGTTGGAAAAGCCCGTATCCAGCACGAATTCGCCGCGCGGCCCGTCCACGCGGTTGATGGTCAGCCTGGTCTCGCCCTCGCCGCCCGACAGGTTCATCGAGCCGTCGATCGAGATCACCGCCTCCTGTCCGATCACCGGCTGGCCCAGTTCCACCCGGTCGACGGCGATGCGGGCGATGTTCACCCCCACCGGCAGCTGCGGCAGGGAAAACTCCCGCGCCTCGGCCTGCGGCGCACTCTCGCCGGTGCCGGGCAGGCGCGGCAGGATGATGCGCTCGGCCGAAAGCTCGTTGATCTCGACCCGCCGCGCCAGCAGGGCCGAGCGGGTCCATTGCATGGCGCCGTTCTCCAGCGTGATCCAGACGCCGTCGTCGTCGGCGATGGTCATGCGGTCGAAGGTCGCGCGCGAGGACAGCGCGCCGCGGAAGCCCTCGATCACCACCTGCCGACCGGCGCCGGACAGCTTTTCCTCCAGGAAGCGGGTGATGAAGCCGCGGTCGTCCTCGACCTCCTGCGAGATCTCGGCGGCGCTGTCCTGCGCCAGCGCGGCCAGCGGGACGGCCAGCGCAAGGCCGAGGGCGACAACAAGACGATAAGCCAGATCACGCATCAGAACGCCTGCCCCAGACCGATATAGACCTGCACCCCGCCGTCGTCGCCATCGCCGCCGCCGACCGGAGCGGCGATGTCGAAGCGCAGCGGCCCGACCGGGGTGCGATAGCGGATGCCCGCGCCGGCCCCGGCCTGCCAGCCGCTGGCGCCGGACCAGCCGCTGTCCTCCCAGACCCGGCCGGCATCGGCGAACAGCGCCAGCCCGATGCGCTCGCGGACCTGGATGCGGGTCTCGGCGGTCAGGGTGACGATGGACATGCCGCCGGTGCGCACCGTGCCGCCGCTGTCGTCGGGGATCACCTCGACGCCCAGCGATTCATAGGAATGGCCGCGCACCGTGCCGCCGCCGCCGGACCAGAACAGGTAGTCGCGCGGGGTTTCCTGGATCTCGGGGCCGACCACGGTGCCCAGCCGCGCCCGGCCGGCCAGGGTGAAGCGGTCGTCGGTGCCGAAGCTGTAATAGACCCGTCCCTCGGCCAGCACCTGCGCGCCCGAGCCGGTTTCGTCCTGCAGGCCGACGAAGGGGGTGACGCCGCCCGACAGCCAATAGCCGCGCTTGGCGTCGGTCGGCTCGTCGCGCTTGTCCCAGATCACGCTGGTGGGCAGGGCGAACAGGCGGAAGTCGGTGCGGCCGCTGTCGTCGTCCACGCGCAGCGCCCGGTATTGCAGGGCGATGTCGGCCGTCAACTCGTCGCTGGGGATCCAGGTGAAGCCCAGGCCGAAGGTGCCAGACTTGAGGTCGTAATCCTCTTCCTGCAGGCTTTCGACCTTGGCCAGCACATAGCCGGTGGTGTCGGCGGTGATGGTGGCGGGCCGGTCGATGCGCAGCCCCAGGCTGTAGTCGCGCCCGGTATCGCCGCCGATGTCCGAGACGCTGGCGTCGACGCGCAGCCGCTCGCCGCCGCGGAACAGGTTGCGGTTGATCCAGTAGCCGGTCAGCGACAGCCCGTCGGTGTTGGAATATTCGAAGCCCGCACCCAGCCGGCGCAGCTTTTGTTCCGTGACCAGCAGGTCCACGTCCAGCGTGTTGCCGGGGCCGATCCCGTCCGCCTCGGTCAGGGTGATGGCCGAAAACACGCCCGAGCGGCGCAGGCGCTTCCTGACATCCTCGAGCTTCTCGGGGTCGAAGCGCTCGCCCTCGGGGAAGCCGGCGATCTTGCGCAGGCGGCGCGGGTCCATGCGCTGGTGGCCGCGGATGGTCAACTGGCCAAAGCGCAGCTCGGGGCCGGGCGCCAGGCGGATGCGGCTGTCCACCAGGTTGCTGGCGTGGTCGGCGACGATCTCGGTCTCGGCCACCTCGGCCTTGGCGTGGCCCACGTCGCGCCAGCCCGCCACGCCGGCGGTGGCGGCGTTCTTCATGTCGCCGGTTCGGGCGATCTCGCCGCGGCGATAGTCGCGCGGCAGCTCGGTCCCCGGCGCCACCGGCGCGATCTCGGCCCGGCTGTAGCGAAAGCGCGGGCCGGGCTGGACCGAGACCACCACCCGGCGCACCACCTGGGGCGCGTCCAGCGGGGCGATGCCGGCGGCCTCGACCCCGTCCAGGGTGATGTCGATGATGCCCGAGTAATAGCCCTGGTCGTAAAGCACCCCCAGGATGCGGGCGTAATCGCCGCGCGCGGCGGCCAGCATGTCCTGCCCCGTCACCCGCCCCTCGTCCTGGGCGCTGACCAGAAGCGAGGTCTGCCGGATCGCCGGCAGCAGGGCGTCGTCGCCGCCAGTCACCTGGAAATCCAGGTCGACGGGGGAATTGCCGTTGCCGTCCCCCCGGCCGAACCAGCCCGAAAACGGCGAGGACGACGGCGAAGACGAGGGCGAGCCCGAGGACTGCGCCCAGACCATGCCCGCGCCGGTTGCAAGCACGATTGCGGCAGCCGTTCCTGCCTTGATCCAGCTTTTCATTGCCTGTTTGCCCTGCTTCTGGCGGTTTTCCCGCAAGCATTGCAGGGCGCGTCAACAAAATCCAGCGCAGCTGCCCCTTTTGGGGCGATTTTCAGCGGATTGCGGCCAGACAGCCATGCAGCGCGGCCATGTCGTCGCGGATCACGCCGACCGGAACCGCCTGCGGAATCCGCGCCATCAGCGGGTCGGACAGGAAGGCGCGCTCGAATATTTCGAACCGATCGGTGCAGGAACGCGCGACGCTGCCGGCCAGGAACATCCCGTCCATCGGCATGAAACGAAAGGCAAGTTCGCGGCAGAGCAGTCCGAACAGGCGGGCATAAAGCGCCAGCGTCTTCTCGGCCTCGCCATCGCCCTGGGCCGCGGCGGCGACCACGGCCTCGGCCCGGCCCTGCGGCGCGCCCGTGCGCAGGGCGTGCAGCCGGGCAAGGCCGCGGCCGGCGAACAGTTCCTCGACCGAATCAATCGCCCTTGCGGCCGCACCCAGCGCCTCGGCCAGCGGTTCGGCCACGGAAAGCGGCAGGCGGGTGTGGCCCTCTTCGGCCTCGAGGCAGGCGATGCCGCCGCCCGGCAGCACCTTGACCGCGCAGACGTTGAAGCCGGTGCCGGCATTCACCACCAGCCGCTGCCCGTTCGACAGCGTGCCCTGCGGCGCAGCGCGCAGGAAGCCCGCGGCCTCGCCGTCCAGCGCCGGCGTGGCATAGCCCAGGGCGATCAGGTCGTTGATCAGCCGGGCGCGCGGCGCGCCGGACAGTGCGCAGAGCCGCGCCGTGGAAAAGCTCCAGTCGCGATTGGTCAGCCGCGCCTCGTCGCCCCAGACCGGGCCGGCGACGGCGACGCAGACTGCCTCGATCTGCGGGCTGCCCTGCTGGCCCAGGAAGGCCGTCACCACCTCGTCGAAGCTGGCATGCTCGTCGCCGCGAAACCGGGTGATGGTGTCGGCCGCAAGCGCGCCACCGCGTGCCAGCGCCATCCGCGCATTGGTCCCGCCCACATCCGCCAACAGGATCGCCATGCCTTCCCCCTTCTGCCGCGCAGCCCCTTGTCCGGGCCCTTCTAAGCCATCCCGCGCAGGGCTGCTAGCGCCAACATTCCGGCCGGGGCCGGCTTTGCCGCAAAGCCGCGGCGCGGGGCGCCTTGGGTTTGCAGCCAGGCGCGGGGAATGCTAAGGCCGCGCCAACCGAAAAAGGCGCGAGGGCCCCATGACCGATTACATCATCCGCGACATCGCCCTGGCCGAATATGGCCGCAAGGAACTGGACATCGCCGAGACCGAGATGCCCGGCCTGATGGCCCTGCGCGCCGAATATGGCGAGGCGAAGCCCCTGAAGGGCGCCCGCATCGCCGGCAGCCTGCACATGACCGTCCAGACTGCCGTGCTGATCGAGACGCTGGTGGCGCTGGGGGCCGAGGTGCGCTGGGCGTCGTGCAACATCTTCTCGACCCAGGACCACGCGGCGGCGGCCATCGCCAAGGCCGGCATCCCGGTCTTTGCCGTCAAGGGCGAGACGCTGCCGGAATACTGGTCCTATACCGACCAGATCTTCCAGTTCGCCGAAGGCACGGCGAACATGATCCTGGACGATGGCGGCGACGCGACCATGTATGTGCTGCTGGGCGCGCGGGTCGAGGCGGGCGAGACCGGGCTGATCGACGTGCCGGCCAGCGAAGAGGAAGAGGCGCTGTTCGCCCAGATCCGCAAGCGGCTGGCCGCCAGCCCCGGCTGGTTCACCCGCCAGCGCGACGCGATCCGCGGCGTCAGCGAGGAAACCACAACCGGCGTGCATCGGCTTTACGACCTGCACCGCAAGGGGCTCTTGCCCTTCCCGGCGATCAACGTGAACGACAGCGTCACCAAGTCGAAATTCGACAACAAGTATGGCTGCAAGGAATCGCTGGTCGACGGCATCCGCCGCGCCACCGACGTGATGATGGCCGGCAAGGTCGCCGTGGTCTGCGGCTATGGCGACGTGGGCAAGGGCTCGGCCGCCAGCCTGCGCGGCGCCGGCGCCCGCGTGAAAGTGACCGAGGTCGATCCGATCTGCGCGCTGCAGGCCGCGATGGACGGGTTCGAGGTGGTGCTGCTGGAGGACGTTGTCGCCAGCGCCGACATCTTCATCACCACCACCGGCAACAAGGACGTGATCCGCATCGAGCACATGCGCGAGATGAAGGACATGGCCATCGTCGGCAACATCGGCCATTTCGACAACGAGATCCAGGTCGCCGCGCTGAAAAACCACAAATGGACCAATATCAAGGACCAGGTAGACATGATCGAGATGCCCTCGGGCAATCGCATCATCCTGCTGTCCGAGGGGCGGCTCTTGAACCTGGGCAACGCCACCGGCCATCCCAGCTTCGTCATGTCGGCCAGCTTCACCAACCAGGTGCTGGCGCAGATCGAGCTGTGGGCCAAGGAGGGGGAATACCGGCCGGGCGTCTATATCCTGCCCAAGGCGCTGGACGAAAAGGTCGCCCGGCTGCATCTGGACAAGATCGGCGTCAAGCTGACCACCCTGTCGCAAGAGCAGGCCGCCTATATCGGCGTGACCCCCGAGGGTCCGTTCAAGTCCGAACATTACCGCTATTGAACGCGCGGGCGCGGTCCCGCCGGGGCCGCGCCGCATATCGTGGAGGAGGGGGCGCCAGATGTCCGACGATTGCCTGTTCTGCCGCATCGCGCGCGGCGAATTGCCCGCGCACCGGGTCCATGAGGACGAGCATATCCTGGCTTTCCTGGACCTGCATCCCATCCGTCCCGGCCATTGCCTGGTCATCCCCAAGCGGCATTATCCCTGGTTCGAGGATCTGCCCGAGGATCTAGCCACCCGCATCACCGGCTGCGCGCAGCGCCTGGCCCGGCAGATGAAGGCGCTTTACGCGGTCGAGCGGGTGGCGCTGTTCTATACCGGCATCCATGTCGCCCACGCCCATGCGCATGTCGTGCCGATGCACCATGTGCATGACGTGTCCTCGCAGGCCTATCTGAAGGACGGCATCGGCAGCTTCGCGGCCCCGCCGCAGCTGCCGGCCGACGAGGGCGCCCGCATCGCCCAGGCGCTGGCCCCGGCCTTCGACGGCTGAACGCGCGGTTTTGGTTGATATTTATTAGGCCGGCGCTAGGCTTTCCCCTGGGATGGACCAATCCGAAGGGGGACAGCGCATGAGCAAGCGCGACGATCTGATCGCCAAATACGCCGCCGACATGCAGGACAAGCTGGGCGTCGCGCCCGACATGGACCTGCTGGCCAAGGTGGTCATCGGCTGCGGGCCTTCGATCTACAACGCCGACGGGGAAACCGTGGCCGGATCGGACAAGGCCGAGCTGGAGCGCATCAGGACCAACTACCTGGTGAAAAAGCTGGGCCTGCCCGACGGCCCCGAGCTTTCCGCCGCCATCGACGAGGTGATCGCGAAATACGGCAGCTCCAACCGCAACAAGTATCGCGCGGTGGTCTATTACATGCTCTGCACGCATTTCGGCAAACAGGCGGCCTATGCCTGACGGCGGTGACGCAACGTCACGAAAGGTCGCGGCCGGGCGCTGAACCCCGGCCGGGCGCGGTCAATCCAGCATCCGCTTGATCGCTGCGACATGGGCGGCGTCGGCGGCGCAGGCATCGGCGGCCAGCGCCGCGGCCTCGTCCAGCAGCGCCTCGGGCGCGACCAGCCGGTCGACCAAGCCCCAGGCCAGCGCCTCGGCGGCCGGGATCTTCTGGCCGGCCATCAGGATCATCTTGGCCCGCGACGGCCCGACCAGCGCGCGCAGGCGCAAGGGGTCGCTGGGCTGGGGCAGGAAGCCCAGGCGCATGACCGGATAGAAGATCTTCGCCCCCGGCACCGCCAGCCGCAGGTCGCAGGCCAGCACCATGCCCAGGGCGCCGCCCGCCGCGGTGCCGTTCAGCGCGGCGATGGTCAGGCAGGGCATCGAGGCGACGCGGGACGACAGCCGCTCCCATTGCGGGGACAGGGCCAGCCCGGCGCGGGCCTCGTCCAGGTCGGCCCCGGCGGAAAACACCGGGCCCTCGCCGGTCAGGATCACGGCGCGCAGCGCGGGCTCGGCGGCCAGGGCGTCGAAAGCGGCGGTCAGCTCGGCCAGCATGGCGCCGGTCAGCGAATTGGCCTTGGCCGGGCGCGCGATGGTGATGCGGCCGATCCCGCCGACGATTTCCCTGGTGATCATCATTCCCTCCTTGGACCCGCGCGCTGGCTGTGGCAAAAGCCGGATCGGTGTTTCTTATGCAATTCTCGCCGAAAAGGTGTTATGAAATGAACCTGCGACTGACAAGCTCGGCCCTGGCGCTGGCCGCGATGGCTGCCCCGGCGCTTGCCGATGTGACTTCGGAACAGGTGTGGCAGTCCTGGGTCGATTATTACCAATCGCTCGGCTACAGCGTGACCGAGGGCAATCGCGACAAGGCCGACGACACGCTGACGCTCAGCGATGTCGTCATCAACGGGGGCATGCCCGAAAGCCAGGTCGACTTCAGCGTTGCCCGGATCACGCTGAGCGAAAGCGGCGACGGCACGGTCAGGACCGTCTTTGCCGACCAGATGACCGGCGAGGCGCATGGCACCGATCCCGACGGGCAAAGCTATAGCGTGCCCTTTACCCTGGATATTCCCGGCAACGTCATCGTCACCTCGGGCGCGCCCGAGGACATGACGCATGAATTCGATTATCCGACGATGGATTTCGCCCTGACCACGATCAAGAGCGGCGACAAGGAAACCCCGCTGCCGATCAAGGTGGGCGTGGCGGATTCGACCGGCACCTTCCATATCGTCGCCGGATCGCCGGCGAAATACGACTATGCGATGAAGTCGGGCCGGATCACCTTCAGCGGCGACGTGACCTCGGAAGAGGACGACAAGGTCAAGTTCGAGGGCAGCATCGACGGCGCCGAGACCTCGGGCGAGATGGCGGTGCCCGACGGCACGAAGATCGAAGAGGACATGAACGCCGCGCTGAAGGCCGGGCTTGCCATGGACGGCGTGCTGAAGGCCGGCGCCATGGCCGTCAGCTTCGACTTTGCCGGCACCGACGAGGACGGCCAGGAGACCAGCGGCGCAGGCAAATACGACGGCAAGGGCTTCGAGCTGAGCTTCGGCCTGTCGCAGGACGGCATGACCTACCAGGCGGGCTCGGATGCCGGCAGCTTCGAGCTGACCAGCAGCGACATGCCCTTCCCGATCAACTACGCCATCGAAAGCGGCAGCTTCGACATGCAGATGCCGGTGATGCAGTCGGAGCAGGCGCAGCCCTTCAAGTTCGCCTATTCGCTGGCCGGGCTGACGCTGGGCGATGCGATCTGGAACCTGTTCGACGCACAGGGCCAGCTGCCGCGCGACCCGGCCTCGCTGGACATCGACGTGACCGGGCAGATGAAGGTGACAAAGGACATCTTCGACCCGGCCAGCATGGCGCCCGCCTCGGACGAGGCCGAAGCCGAGGCCGACGGGACCGCGGACGGTGCCGAGGGCATGGAGGCGGCGGAGGCCGACCCGCAGCCCTTCGAGCCGGTCGAGGTCGCGATCAACCAGTTCGCGCTGAACGCGCTTGGCGCCAAGGTGAATGCCGAGGGCGCGCTGAAAGCCCCGGAAAGCGGCGACATGACCACCCCGGTGGGCGAGGTCCATGCCCGCTACGAGGGCGTGAACGGGCTGATCGACAAGCTGGGCGCCATGGGCCTGATCCCCGAGGACCAGATCATGGGCGTGCGGATGATGATGGCCATGTTCGCCAAGCCGGTCGCCGAGGGCGAGGACAAGCTGGAAACCAGGCTCGAGTTCAAGGAAGACGGCTCGATCTTTGCCAACGGCCAGCAGATCAAGTAACCCCTCCGGGGCGCGGCGCCCGGCGCCCTGACGGATCGCATCGCGGGGGCCGGGCGTTGGTGCCACGGCCCCCGTGTCCCATTCCAAGGTGAACCGCATGTCCGAATACCATCGACTCGAGGCTTTGGCGCAGCAGCTTCTGGCGGCGGCACGCAAGGCGGGTGCCGACCAGGCCGATGCCGTGGCGCTGGAGGCGGCCGCCGTCTCGGTCGATGTGCGCGCCGGGCACCTGGAACATGCCGAGCGCGCCGAGGGGGTCGAGATCGGGCTGCGCGTGCTGGTCGGCGGGCGGCAGGCCTGCGTCTCGGCCTCGGACCGCTCGGCCCGGACCATCGAGGAAATGGCCGCCCGCGCCGTCGCCATGGCGCGCGAGGCGCCGGTCGACGACACGCTCGGCCTGGCCGAGCCCGAGCAGCTGGCCCGCGACACCGACAGCGCCCGGCTGGATCTTTACGACCACGATGCCGAGCCCACGCCCGAGCATTTGCAGGATCTGGCCCTGCGCGCCGAGGCGGCGGCGCTGGCGGTCGAGGGCGTCTCGACGATCGAATCCGCCGGCGCCAGCCATTCGCAGCGCCACATGTGGCTGGCGGCGAGCAACGGTTTCTCGGCCGGCTACGGGCGCAGCGGCCACAGCCTGTCCGCCGTCGCCATCACCGGCGAGGGGCTGGGGATGGAGCGCGACTGGGCCGGCGAAAGCCGCGTCCACGCCACCGACCTGCCCGCGCCCGAAGAGATCGGCCGGCTTGCCGGAGAGCGCACCGTCGCCCGGCGCGGCGCGCGCAAGCCGCCCACCGGCGCCTTCCCGATCCTCTATGACGAGCGCGTCGCCTCGGGGCTGATCGGCCATCTGGTCGCGGCGGTGAACGGCGCCTCGGTGGCGCGCGGCGCCAGCTGGCTGCGCGATGCGCTGGGGGAACGGGTGCTGCCCAGGGGGTTCGACCTGCGCGAGGATCCGCACCGGCCGCGCTATGGCTCCTCGCGCCTGTTCGACGGCGAGGGGCTGGCGACCGCGCCGCGGCTGATCGTGGCCGACGGCGTCTTGCAGGGCTGGACGCTGGACCTGGCCACGGCGCGCAAGCTGGGCATGGACTCGACCGCCAATGCCATGCGCGGCGCGGGCAGCCCGCCCTCGCCCGGCGTGACCAACCTGGAGCTGACCGCGGGCGACAAAACGCGGGACGAGCTGATCCGCGAGATGGGGCGCGGGCTGGTCGTGACCTCGATGCTGGGCGCCTCGATCAACAGCACCACCGGGGATTATTCGCGCGGCGCCGGCGGCTTCTGGGTCGAGAACGGCGAGATCGCCTATGCCGTCAACGAATGCACCATCGCCGGCAACCTGCGCGACATGCTGCTGCGCCTGACCGCCGCCTGCGACCTGCCCGACTGGCGGGCGATGCGCGTGCCCAGCCTGTTGGTCGAAGGGATGACCGTTGCCGGCGAGTGACCTTGCGCTTCTGGAACAGGCCGCGCATGAGGCGGGCGAGATCGCGCTGCGCTATTGGCGGCGCGAGCCGCGGGTCTGGGACAAGGCCGGCGGCGCCGGCCCGGTGACCGAGGCCGACCTGGCCGTCAACGCGCATCTGGAGCGCCTGCTGCGCACGGCCCGTCCCGATTACGGCTGGCTGAGCGAGGAAAGCGCCGACGATCCGGCGCGGCTTGAGGCCGAGCATTGCTTCATCATCGACCCGATCGATGGCACCCGCGCCTTCATCGACGGGCAGGTGGGCTTTTCCCATGCGCTGGCGATCACCCGCGGCGACCGGGTGGTGGCGGGCGTGGTGCATCTGCCGGCGCAGCGCACGACCTATGCCGCCGCGGCCGACGGGCCGGCGCTGCGCGACGGCAAGCCCATCGCGCCTTCGGCGCAGGGGTTCGAGGGCGCGCGGGTGCTGACCGGCAAGCCGAGCCTCGACCCGGTGCATTGGCGCGGCGTGGCGCCGCCGGTCAAGCGCAGCTTCCGCCCCTCGCTGGCCTGGCGGCTGTGCCTGGTGGCGGACGGGCAGTTCGACGCCACGCTGTCCACCCGCCCGGCCTGGGAATGGGACGTGGCCGCCGGCAGCCTGATCGCTGCCCGCGCCGGCTGCGTGGCCAGCGACCTGTCCGGCGCGCCGATGCGCTTCAACGCGGCGCGGCCGCTGACCGACGGGCTGGTGGTGGCGCCGCCCGCCCTGCACGGCCAGATGATCGCGGCGATGACCCCGCGGATGGTCCTGCCGGGCGGTCCGCTTGATGCCTCGCCGCCTGCCGACTAAGAAGGGGAAAAGGCCGGAGCTGTTCTGGCCATGTCCCGCAGATGACAGGGCGCGAACATGAGCCGACTTCCCCCCGCGACCCGCGACCGGCTGGCCGACGAGATCACCTTTCACCCCGCCACGGCCGAGGCGCGGCTGCTGCGCGAGGCGCTGGGGCGTTTCGCCACCGGCGTGACCGTGGTGACGACCGCCGGGCCGCAGGGGCCGCTGGGCATGACGGTGAACAGCTTCTCCAGCGTCTCGCTGGAGCCGCCGCTGGTGCTGTGGTGCCCGGCCCGCGCCTCGGCCCGGCATGCGGCCTTTGCCGGGGCGGCGGCCTGGTCGGTGCATGTGCTGGGCTCGGAGCAGCTGGAGACCTGCCTGCGCTTTACCCGCGGCGGCCGCCAGTTCGAGGGGCTGGACACGGTGCCGACCCCCGAGGGCGTGCCGGTCATCCCCGGCGTCGCGGCGCGGTTCGACTGCGCCGCCCATGCCGTGCATGAGGCGGGGGACCATTCGGTGCTGATCGGGCGGGTGCTGCGCGTGACCGTGGCGGGGCCGGGCGATCATCCGCTGGTCTTCGCCGCCGGCCGCTTCGGCCAGTTCGAGCCCGACGATGGAGCCTAGCGGGGGGCTCTGCCCCCACGCCTTGCGCGCCCCTTGATGGGGCACGCAAGGCGTTCCCCCGGAGTATTTGGAAAACGGAGAAAGCCGGCTCAGCTGCCTTCCAGCGGCGGCAGCGGCTGCGAGAAGATGTCGTCCATGCGCGGCATCGGCGCGGTGCTGGTGCGGATCGACCGGCCCGGCCCGGAAAGCGTGGCGATCTGGCGGGCAAGCCGGGCGATGGCCTGGGATTGCGCGTGGGCGATGGCGGCGGGGCCTTGGTCGGCGAGCGGCACGGAGATGTCGAAGCCGCGCGCCTGGTTGGCGCCGCCCGCGCCCTCGTCGGCGACGAAATAGCGCCCGGACAGGCGATAGCTGCCGTCGGCCTGCGCCAGCGCCTTTTCGACTCGCACCTCCAGCCGGCGCCGGGGCGGTTCGGCCAGCGGCCAGGGCTCGGCGATCACCGTGGCGCCCGAGAGGTCCGAGATGCTGCGCGCCAGCGCCAGAGTGAAGGCGCGCTGCGGGTTGTCCGCCCAGAGCTGCCTGGTGTTCGAGCGCACGGCGCCGTCGCCGCTCTGCCAGCTGACCTCGTCGCCCGCGGCATATTCGGGCAGCGACACGTCCTTCAGCTCGGCCGTGCCCAGCCGGTCGGGCACCCGCTCGCCCGTCGTGGGCGGGTCGATCAGGTAGCGCGCGGTCTTTTCGCCGTTCGAGCAGGCGCCGAGCAGGGCGAGGCAGGCGGCGGAGGCAAGGATCAGGCGCATCTTATCGTCCCAGGATGAAGGCTTGCGGGTTGCGTTCGATTGTCCGCGCCAGGCTGCCGAAGGCGTTGGCGGCGCGGCGCATCTCGCGCATCAGGTTGATGGTCTCGTTGTTGAAGCTCGAGCGGTCGCCATAGGCGGCGATCACCGCATCGGCCCGCGCCGCCAGCGCCTCGAGCCGCGCCGAAAGCTGCGGCAGGCGTTTCGCCGCGTCCGAGACATCCTGCGCCGCCGTGCTGGCCGAGGCCAGCGCATCGTTCAGGCTGCCCGCGGCATTGCCGTCGCGCAGGTCGTTGAGCAGGCCCGATGCGGCCTTCAGCGTCTCGGACAGATCCCTGGGCAGCCGCTCGGCATCCTCGGTGCCCAGAAGCGCGCGCACGTCCCTGAGGATGCCCTCGGCCTCGGTGCCGATGGCGGCATAGTCCACCGCCTCGATCTTGACCGCGGCGGCGTCGATCTGGTCGACCATGGCCGGCACGTCGGCGGCGGCGAGCTTGACCGCCTCGGCCGCGGCCGCCGCCTCGTCCACCATGCGGCGCAGCTGGCCCACGGCGCCGGATTCGCGCAGCTCGGTGGTGACTTGCCGGATCTCGCCCGCGGCGGCCTGGGCATCCTCCAGCGTGCCGCGCAGGGCGCCGGGGATGGCGCGGGTGTCCTCGCTGCTGGCGATGGCGGTGACGCTGTTCATCATGTCGGTGACGGATTTCAGCGCCTCCTCGATCGGCAGGTTGCCGACGCGGGTCAGGAAGCCCTGCGCCGTCTCGGTGAAATCGGAGATTTCGCCGGGGACCGAGGGGATGAGCGGATAGGGATCGCCGGCGCGGTCCAGTTCGGCCGGCGCGGCATCGGGCAGCTCGACCAGCTCGACCTGCAGCGAGGTGCCGAAGAAGCCGGCGCTGGCCACCCGCGCCCGCAGGCCGGCCCGGACCTGGCCGGCCAGGAAATCCAGCGCCTGGTCGGGCGTAGTGTCGCCGCGCAGGCCCAGGCGGGCGGGGGTCAGGGCCAGCGTCACCTCTTGCTCGATATGCTCGCGCCCCTCGTCATCGGCGATCACGCGGGCGGCCAGGTCGGTGACGCGGCCGACGGTCAGGCCCATGAACTGCACATTGGCGCCGGTCTCCAGCCCCTTGACCGATTCGCCGATGCGCATGGTCAGCCGCAGCGCCTGCGCCTCGTCCGAGAACAGGTTGGTGCGCGCCGTCGCCTCGTCGGTCTGCAGGGTGAAGACATGGCCGTCCTCGACCGGCCGCCCGCCCGAGGTCAGGGTGGCGAATTCTGCACCCCCCTGCAGCACCGAGGCCAGCGAGTTCACGTTCAGCGACAGGCCCTGCGCCCCCAGCGACACCGAAAAGCCCGAGGTGTCCCAGAACACCGTGCTGGTGGTCAGCCGCGCGTCATGCGGCGCGGCGATGAAGACGTCGGCCAGCACGCTTTCGTCGTCCTCGGCCAGGCGCAGGTTCTGCATCTGCCCGACCGGCAGCCCGCGGAACATCACCGGCGCGCCCTCGGTCATGCCGCGCGAGCGTTCGGTCGCAAGCACGATCCAGGTGCCCTTTTCGCCGAAGCTGGTCAGCGGCGGCCGGTCGAGCCCCTGGAAGTGGGTCTGCGGCTCGTCCGGCTTGTCGTCCCAGAAACCCTCGACGAAGGCGCCGGTCAGCACCGTGTCCAGCCGCGAGATGCCCTGGGCCGAAACCTGGGGCCGCACGATCCAGAACTGCGATTCGCTGTCGATATAGGGGGCCAGATCCTTGTCCACGCGCATGTTCACCAGAACCTGTTGCAGATCCTCGGTGAAGCGCACCGATTCGACCTTGCCCACGGTGATCTCGCGGAATTTCAGCGCCGTCTCGCCCGGCGTGATCCCGGTCGCGTCCTTGAAGGCGACCGAGACCAGCGTGCCGCGCCCGGCGATCATGTTCCAGCCCACGCCCAGCGTCACGATCAGCGCCGCGATCGGCACCAGCCAGATCAGCGGCAGCCCGGCCCGCACGGCACGGGCGGCGGGCTTGCGGACGGGTTCGGCGGGTTTCAGGGGGGCGTCGCTGCGCTCGGGCGAGGGCCTGTCGGTCATTCATGGTCCTTGCGGCTGCGCAGCGGAAGGCCGCGCCAGATCAATCTCGGGTCGAAGCTTTGCGCGGAAAGCATGGTGAAGGCAACCGACAGCGCAAAGGACACCGCGGCAGGGCCGGGATGGATCGAGGCGACGAAGCCCAGCTGCACCAGCGCCGACAGGATCGCCACGACGAAGACGTCGATCATCGACCAGCGGCCGATGAACTCGACCACCTCGTAAAGCACCAGCCGCTTGTGCGCGGCCTCGACCGTCGCCGGCCGCCCCGCGACCGTCGCCAGCCAGGCGATGGCGACGAACTTGCCCACCGGCACCATGACCGAGGCGGCAAAGATCACCGCCGCGATGCCGTAGTTGCCGTAATGCATCAGCTCGACCACGCCGCCGAGAATGGTGGATTCGCTGTTGCCGCGCAGCCCGCCGAAGGTCGAGGTCTTGAGCATCGGGAACAGGTTCGCCGGGATGTAGAAGATGAGCCCCGCCGCCAGCCAGGCCCAGACTGCGTTCAGGCAGCGCCGGTCCGGCGGCACCAGCGCGCTGCCGCAGCGGCGGCAGATGGTCTCGGCCTCCGGCCAGGCCCGGCCGCAGCTGCGGCAGCCGACCAGCCCGGCGCGATGCGCGGTCAGCACCGGCGCGTCATGGGCGGGCGCGCTCATGCCCGCGGCTCCGGCACGATCTCGCGCCCGTCGGTGGCCATGCCGGCATCCTCGATGGCGTCCCAGATCGTCGCGGCGCTGGTAAAGGCGTTACTGGCGGCGTTGACCAGGATCAGCCCGCAAAAGGCCCAGAAGGCCGGGCCGAAGCTGATGTTGGCCAAGCCCCCCACCTTGACCAGCGCGATGGCGGTGCCGATGACGAAGATCTCGGCCATCGACCAGGGCCGCAGCGTCTCGGACAGGCGAAAGGCCGGCACGGCATGGGCAAAGGGCCGGCGTTTCCGCGCCAGCGGCAGCAGCGTATAGACCAGAAGCAGCGCCCGCAGCACCGGCAGCCCGACGATCATGCCCAGCACCGCCACGGTCAGGGGCATCAGGGCGCCGTGCGAAAAGGCCAGCGCCACGCCGAACAGCGAGGTTTCGTTGCCGAATCCCATGCGCGAGATTTCCAGGAACGGAAAGAACACCGCCCCCACCATCAGCACCAGCGAGGCAAAGGACAGCGCGATGATCCGGGTGAAGGCGCCGGCGCGCGGGCTGGCCAGCAGCGTGTTGCAGCGCAGGCAGCGCGCGGTCTCGCCCGGCTCCAGCTCGCGCTCGACATGCAGCGCGTCGCAGCGCGGACAGGCGGTCAGCCCGGCGCCGGTGGACAGGTCATATTCGCCTTCGGTCTGCATCGGCACAGAATATCCGCGCGCGGGGCCGGCGCAAGATGCCGCGGCTGGTCCGGTTAACCGGCCGTGCTGGCCGGCAGGGGCGCCGATATGCCCCGGCAACGCGGCGCCGCGGCAGGCGTCGCCCAAGGGAAATAGGCGGCATTTGAGCGGTTAACTGGTATTTGGTCGCGCGACGCTAGACCTTCCGGGCAGGCAACGAAAGGAATGGTTCATGGCCGGGAACGGTGGCGGCGCCCCGATCATCATCAAGAAGGTTCAGGGCGCGTGCGAAGCCGGGCATCACGGCGGCGCCTGGAAGGTCGCCTATGCCGATTTCGTCACGGCGATGATGGCCTTTTTCCTGCTCATGTGGCTGCTGAACGCCACCACCGAAAAGCAGCGGCAGGGCTTGGCGGAGTATTTCAACCCGACGCTGATCCATTCGACCCGCAGCGGCCAAGACGGCCCCTTCGGGGGCGAGGTGCAGGATGCCGAAACCGATTCGGGCAAGGGCGCCGGCGCCTCGCGCGACACGCTGGCCGCGCAGGCGCGCGAAGGCCGGGAATCGGGTTTCGAGGAGATGGCCCGCCATGTCCAGGACCAGCTGACCGGCAGCGGCGCGGAATCCATGCAAAAGGTCAACCTGTTGCGCCATGTCGTGACCCGCATGACGGACGAGGGGCTGGTGATCGAACTGACCGACCTGATGGACGAGCCGCTTTTCGTCGGCGACAGCGCCCAGCCCACCCCGGCGATGAAGGAACTGGCCGGCATTCTCGCGGGCGTCCTGGGGCGCATCAGGAACGAGGTGGCGCTGACCGGCCATGTCCGCGCCTATCCCGAGATGCTGATCCAGTCGCCGGTCTGGGCGCTCTCGGACGCCCGCGCCCATGCCCTGCGCAACCTGCTGGAGGGCTCGGGCTTCGACAGCGCGCGCATCCAGCGCGTCACCGCCTTCGCCGACCGGCGCAATCGGTCGGTGAACCCGATGGACCCCGACAACAACCGGATCGAAGTGATTTTACTGAGATGACCGGCCTGGGCAGGGCGCCGTTAGCGGCATGTTAACCCCCGGCCGGCAAACTTCACGCAGAACGACTCACACAGGGTAATATCAGAATGTCGATTTCATCTGCCCTCAGTGCCGGGGTGTCCGGGCTTGCCGCCAATTCCACGCGCCTGGCCAATATTTCCGACAATATCGCGAATTCCGGCACCTATGGCTACAAGCGGGTGGACACCAGTTTCGAAAGCATGGTGATCAACCAGGGACGCGGCGGGGGGCTTTATACGGCCGGCGGCGTCCGCGCCTCGACCAGCCGGCTGGTCGATCAGCGCGGCAACCTGGTTCCCACATCGCATCCGATGGACATCGCGATTTCGGGCCGGGGGATGTTGCCCGTGATCCACTCGGCATCCCTGGCCTCGGGACCGGGCACGCAGCGCGAACTGGTGATGACGACGACAGGGTCCTTCCGCACCGACGACGAAGGGTATCTTCGCACCAGCTCGGGCCTGGTGCTGATGGGCTGGCCGGCGAATGCCGACGGCACGATTTCCAGCCAGCCGCGCGATTCCGCGACCGGCCTGCAACCGATCCTGATCAATCCCAGCCAGACCGCGGCCGACCCGACGACGCGGATCAACCTGCGCGTGAACCTGCCCGCCGACGACGCGGTCGCCGGCGCGGCCGGCGACGCCTGGGACATGGAGGTCGAATATTTCGGCAACCTCGGCAATTCCGAAAGGATGACGGTCAGCTTCACGCCCGAGGTGACGGGCGCGGCCGGGACGCGCACGAACCGCTGGACGATGGAGATCCGCGATTCGGCCATCATCAACGATCCGGCCACCCCCGCCGACGAATCGCTGATCGGCGTCTACACGCTGGAATTCCAGGACGGCCAGCCCGGCGGCGGCACGCTTGCGGCAGTCACCACGGTGGCCGGCGGCGCCTATAGCGCGGCGACCGGGCTTCTTACCGTCCCCGGCGCGAACGGGCCGATGACCATCAACCTGGGGCGATATGGCGACAGCCAGGGCATCACCCAGCTCAGCACCAGCTTCTCGCCGGCCAATGTGACCAAGAACGGCTCGCCCGTCGGCAACCTGACGGCGCTCGAGATCGATGAAAGCGGCTATCTTCGCGCAACCTATGACACCGGCTTCACGCGGACCCTGTATCAGGTGCCGCTGGTGGATGTTCCCAATCCGAACGGTCTGATCGCAATGGACAACCAGACCTACAAGATTTCGCCTGAATCCGGCGCGTTCTACCTGTGGGACGCCGGTGACGGTCCGACCGGCGCAATCGCCGGCTATGCGCGCGAGGCATCGACGACCGATGTCGCGGCCGAGTTGACCGACCTGATCCAGACCCAGCGCGCCTATACCTCGAACGCCAAGGTCATCCAGACCGTCGATGAGATGCTGCAGGAAACCGCCAATCTCAAACGCTGACATTGACCGGGACGGCTTCCTGCCGTCCCGCGCTCGGAAACCGGAGCCTGCAAATGAGCCTTTCGTCCGCCATCTCCAATGCCGTTTCGGGCCTGACCGCGGCCTCGCGGGGCACGGAAATCGTGTCCTCCAACATCGCGAATGCGCTGACGCCGGGCTATGCGCGCAGGGAACTCGACCTGTCCTCGCGCCTGGCCGAGCTGGGCGGCGGCGTCAGCATCAACGGCGTTACCCGAATGGTCACGGCGGGGCTGATCGCCGACAATCGCCTGGCCCAGGCGGATGTCGGTTCGTCCCGGACCGTGACGACCTATCACGCCGCGATGGAGAAAGCCTTCGGCACGGGGACCGAGGCGTCCTCGCTGGTGCAAACCCTGACAGATTTCGAATCCGCCCTGGCCAGCGCGGCCGCAAGGCCCGACAGCGAGACGCGCCTGGCAGTAGTGCTGGATACGGCCACGGCCCTGGCAAAAAAGGTCAACGACATCTCCGCGACCATCCAGGCCGAGCGCAGCAAGGCGGAAAAGGCCATCGGAAATGACGTTGCGCGGCTGAATACGGCGCTTGAGCAAGTGGCGAAATTGAATGCGCAGATCGTCACCCTGTCGGCACAAGGCAAAGACGCTTCGTCGCAGTTGGATGCGCGCCAGACGCTCATAGACAGCGTATCGGATATCGTGCCTATCAAGGAAGTGCCGCGCGAAAATGGCCGGGTCGCCTTGTTCACCTCCGGTGGCGCCATTCTCTTGGACGGGACCGAGCCGGCCCGGATCGGTTTCAGCGCTGTCTCCAGCATCACCGCCGATATGTCCACGGCCAGCGGCGCGCTTTCCGGGCTGACACTGAACGGAAAGCCGCTCGGCGATATGCAGCACACCATGTTTAACGGCGGCAGCCTGGAGGCGAACTTTGCCATTCGCGACCAGATCGCCCCGGCCTATCAGCAGCAGATCGACGCTTTCGCACGCGATTTATACGACAGGCTGTCCGATCCTGCGATCGACCCCTCTCTGGCCCCAGGCGACCCAGGGCTGTTCACCGATTCCCAGGGCGCTTTCAGTTCGGCCGATGAAACCGGCTTCGCCGGCCGCATTGCCGTTGCCTGGGCGGTGAACCCCGAGACGGGCGGGCAACTGTGGCGGATTCGCGCCGGAATCAATGCGACCGGCCCCGGCAGTTCTGGCGAAAGCACGCTGCTTGACCGGCTCGGATCGGCCCTCTCGGCCTCGCGTTCGCCGGATTCGACCAGCTTGTCCGCCGTGCCGCGCAGTCTGCAGGGCCTTTCGGCGGACCTGACCTCGGCTGCGGCGACGAATCGCATCCGAACCGAAGCTGGCGCCATGCAAAGCAGCGCGCGCCAGTCCGGCCTCCAGGCGGCCCTTCTGGCTGAAGGGGTCGACAGCGACAAGGAAATGGAAGGCCTGCTCGCGCTGGAGCGTGCCTATGCCGCAAATGCCAAGGTCTTTCAGACCGCAAATGACATGCTGGATGCTATCCTGAGGCTGACATGACCCCTTTTCATTCCATCGGCGACCTTTCCCGTTCCTATCAACTCCGGCTTGGGCAGCAGGGGCTGAAAGCCAGGCTGGACCGGCTGACCCAAGAAATGATGATCGGAGTCAAATCGGATATTCCCAAAGCGCTGGCAGGCGATTTGTCAGGGATTTCGCATATCGAATCCCGGCTGAAGCTGCTGACCACGTTCCAGCAAAACACATCCGAGGCGCAAAACAGGCTAGCGGGCATGCAGGCCGCGCTTGGGCAGATCCAAGCCGTCGTAGACGACCTGGGGCCCAGCGTGCTGACCGAACGTAATATTCTGGAAGAGCAATACCTTAGGGCGCGCGCCGACAGCATCAAGCGGGATTTCCAGTCGATGTTCGAAACCCTGAACACCACCACCGCCGGGCAATATTTGTTTGGGGGCAACCGAACCGACAGTCCAGCGCTGGGCAGTTTTGAAACGATGCTCGCGGAACTGAATACCGCGGTTGCCGGTGCCACCACCGCGGCAACTATCGCAAGCCGCATCGACGCATGGTTTGACGCACCCCAGGGAACCGGGGGCTTTTCCGACACGGTCTATCAGGGGGACGATGACGGCAGCACCCGGTTTTCGATCTCGCCCGAACATCGGATCGACAGCAATCTGTCGGCCAATTCCGCGGAGCTGCGCGATACGCTCAAGGGAATGGCCGTGATGGCCTATGCGTCCGAAGCCGGGTCGGCAATCGACGATGCGACCTTGCGGGATCTCTTCTCCGAAGCGGGGGGCCGGCTGGCCAAGGCAACGCTCGGGTTGACCACCGCCCGCGCCGATCTGGGCCGACAGCAGGCGGCCGTTACCCAGGCGCAGGCCAGAAACTCGGCTGAAACGACGACGCTTTCCATTGCGCGTACGAACATGATCGGCGCCGACCCCGCCGAAGCCGTCACCGCCCTGGAAGAGACCGAAGCGAAGATTCAAAGCCTCTATGCCATCACGGTCCGGCTTTCCCGGCTCAGCCTCACGGATTACCTGTCATGAGGTTCTTATATCTTCTGCTGATTCTGTTCGGCCTTGCAGCTCCGGGCCTTGCTGCGCCGGTTCGGATCAAGGATCTGGCCAATATCGACGGCGTCCGCGGCAACGACCTGGTCGGTTATGGCCTTGTCGTCGGCCTGAACGGTTCGGGCGACAGCCTGCGAAACTCGCCTTTTACCGAAGAGATCATGGCCGGCTTGCTTGAGCGGCTGGGCGTCAATGTCACTGACGAAGCATTCCGTCCCAAGAACGTGGCGGCGGTGATCGTTACCGCCACCCTGCCGCCGTTCGCGCGCGCCGGTTCGCAGATCGATGTCAGCGTGGCCGCGATAGGCGATGCGAAAAGCCTGCTTGGCGGCACATTGGTCATGACGCCGCTGAACGCGGCAGACGGCGAGATATATGCCGTCGCGCAAGGCTCGGTCCTGGCAGGGGGGGCCGAGGCTTCCGGCGCGGCTGCCTCGGTCGTCCAGGGCGTGCCTACGACGGGCACTCTCCCCTCGGGCGCCAGGGTGGAGCGGGAAGTGGCCTTCGACTTCTCGCAAATGACGAACCTGCGCCTGGCGCTGAGAAACCCCGATTTCACCACCGCCGCCCGTGTCGAGGCCGCGATCAATCGCACGCTGGGACGTGGGCTGGCCGAACTGGTGGATTCGGGAACCATCGTGATCGACTCGACCGTTTTGGGTCGGGTCAACCCGGCGCGGCTGATGGGGCAGATCGAGAATATCACCGTCGAGCCCGAGACAGCGGCTCGCGTCGTCATTGACCACAAGTCCGGCACTATCGTCATGGGCGAGGATGTGCGCATCTCGCGGGTGGCGGTTTCCCAGGGCAACCTGACCCTGCGGGTGCGGGAAACCCCTGTCGTGTCGCAGCCGAACCCCTTCTCTCCGGGAGAAACCGTGGTTCTGCCCCGAACGCAGGCCGAAATCACCCAGGAGCCGGGGATCGGCTTTGCTGAAGTATCCGGCGAATCATCCTTGTCCGAGGTGGTTGCGGGGCTCAACGCATTGGGGATCAGGCCCCGCGACATGATCGACATACTGAAGGCGGTCCATGCCGCCGGGGCGCTGCACGCCGAATTCATCGTGAACTAAAACGGAACAGCCGCCCGTTGCGGGCGACTGCGCTACGGGCACTTGGCGATCCCTGTCCGCACCTGCAACTGGCCCAGTCAGCGGCGGCGGGCGGCGGTTCAGATGACCGGCGTGAAGCCCCCGGCCTGATGATCGTATTGCTCCAGCGTTCCCTCGGCGATGTCGTGCAAGACCCCGTGCAAGGACAGGTTCCCCGATTCCACAGCGGTTTTCACGAAGGGAAAGGTCATCAGGTTTTCAAGCGAAACGAGAACGGCTTGCCGCTCGAGTCCGCGGATCTGCTGTTCGGGCGGCAGCGTCGCCACGCGCTCGTATCCCGGACGCAGGATGTCCATCCAGCGGCCGACGAAGCTGGATTTCTCTTCAAGCTCGGGCGCATGGCCGGAACACATGGCATGGCATCCCTGAACGCCGCCGCAATTGGTATGCCCCACCACCACCACATGGGCGACCTTGAGCGTATTCACCGCATATTCGACCGCAGCCGAGGTGCCGTGCTGCTCGCCATCGGGGGCATAGGGCGGGACCAGGTTGGCGATGTTGCGGTGAATGAAGAATTCACCAGTATCCGCCCCGAAGATCGAGGTCACATGGACGCGCGAATCGCAACAGGCGATGACCATGGCGCGGGGATGCTGGCCGTCCTCGGCCAGACGGCGAAACCAGACGCGATTTTCGACAAAGGCTGTGGCGCGCCAGCCGTGGTAGCGCTGGACCAGATACAGCGGCAGTGGACGTGCTTCTTTCATTCCTATCCTCATCTACCGATCGCACGAGTGATAGCGGCTGGACCGATAAAGTTCGAGTGGTTTAGCGCGCGCCTCATAACCTTTTCTTGATGGATTGATGCCAGCTTGCGCCTCAGCGCGACAGGAAGCCCATATGGGAGCGGGAATGACGAAGATTGCAGTTCTCAGCATGGACGAGACGGTTCGGATCGACGTGCAAAGGCTTGAACAGATCGTTCGTGAACTGGGCGAGCCCGCGGCTGGCCAGATCATCGGCGCGGCACTGGAACAGCTTGCGCTGGCGCTGGGCCGCACGGTGGCCGCTTCGCGGCGGGGCGACCTGGGGGCCGTCGTTGCCAATGCCGACCAGCTTTCGCGGCTGGCCTGGCAGGTCGGGCTCGTCACTCTGGCGGGGGTCGCCATCGATGTCGGCGCTTGCGCGGAACGCCAGGACGAACCGGCGCTGGCCGCCACGACCTGCAGGCTTGAACGGATCGGCAACCGGTCGCTGACCGAGCTGTGGGATCCGCCGGAAATCTCTTGAACGAACGCGCCCTTGCAGCCCTTGGCCTGGGCGCTAGGGTGCCGCAAAGGACAGAAGGTCACGACCATGCCGATGATACCCCAGTTTGCCGATTCCGATGCCCCTTCGCTTCCGCTTTGGCTGGTCCGGCCGGGCGAGGCAGGGCCCGACCTGCCCTCCGACATCGACCCCCTGGCTGCGAATTGGGCCCGGGCGCAGGGCTTTGCGGCCAAGGCGGGGCAGGTCTGCCTGCTTCCCCTGCCGGATGGCGGGCTTGGCGGCGCACTGTTCGGCCTCGGTCCCCAGCCCACGGATCGCCCGGCACGGGACCGCTTTGCGCTGGCACGGGCGGCCGAGGCGCTGCCGGCCGGCAACTGGCGCCTGGCGAATCGGCCGCAGGGGTTCGATCTGGCCCTGGGCGCCCTGGGCTGGCTTTTCGCGCAGTATCGCTTTGACCGCTACAAGCGGGTCGAGGCGCCGGGCGCCCGGCTTGTCTGCCCCGAGGGGCTGGACCGCGACCGGCTGATCGCCATGGCCGCGGGCGAATACCTGGCGCGCGACCTGATCAACACCCCCGCCTCGGACATGGGTCCGGGCGAGCTGGAGCAGGCCGCGCGCGACCTGGCCGGGCGGCATGGCGCCGGGATCGAGGTGGTCTGCGGCGACGACCTCATCGCCCGCAACTTCCCGATGATCCACGCCGTCGGCCGGGCCGGGGCACAAGCGCCCCGGCTGATCGACATCCGCTTTCCGGGCGAAGGGCCGCGGCTGACGCTGGTCGGCAAGGGGGTCTGTTTCGACACCGGCGGGCTGGACATCAAGCCGGCCGCCTCAATGGCGCTGATGAAGAAGGACATGGGGGGCGCGGCCAATGTGCTGGGCCTGGCCGAGACCCTGGCCCGACTGGGCCTGCATCGCGACATGCGGCTGCGCATCCTGATCCCGGCGGTGGAAAACGCCATTTCCGCCAATGCCTTCCGCCCCGGCGACATCCTGACCAGCCGCAAGGGCCTGACGGTCGAGGTCAACAACACCGATGCCGAGGGCCGGCTGGTGCTGGCCGATGCGCTGGCCCTGGCGGCGGAGGAGGCGCCGGAGCTGCTGGTGTCGATGGCGACGCTGACCGGCGCCGCCCGCGTCGCGCTTGGCCCCGAACTGCCGCCCTTCTTCTGCGACGACGACGCGCTGGCGGCCGCGATCCAGGGCGCCGGCCGGGCCCATGGCGACCCGGTCTGGCGCCTGCCCTTCTGGGAACCCTATGAGGCGATGATCGAGCCGGCCATCGCCGATCTGGACAATGCGCCCTCGGGCGGGTTTGCCGGGGCGATCACCGCGGCGCTGTTCCTGCGCCGCTTTGCCGGCCAGGCGCGGGCCTATGCGCATTTCGACATCTATGGCTGGCAGCCCAGTGCCGCGCCCGGCCGGCCCAAGGGCGGCGCGGGCCAGGCCATGCGCGCCATCCTGCACGCCCTGCCGGAAATCCTGCGATGACCGCGCCCGCCGACCGCCGGCTGATCCCGGCGACCGAGCGGGTGGCGCTGGAATCCCTGCGCGGCATCCTGGAGCGTCCGGCCTATACGCCCGGCCAGCCGATGCGGCTGGCCGCGCCGCTGGCCGATCTGTGCCGCGCGCCCGGCGGCGTCCGCGACCGCCAGCTGAACTTCGGCGCCGACCTGGTGCAGCTGGAGCAGGCCGGGGGCTGGGCCTTCGTGCAGGCGGCGGCGGACGGCTATTGCGGCTGGGTCCGGGCCGAGGGGCTGAGCCGGCAGATGCCGGCCGTCACCCATCGCGTCACTGCCCCGGCCACCCATGTCTATGCCGAGCCGGACATGAAGACCCCCGAATCCATGCGGCTGTCGCTGGGCGCACGGCTGTCGGTCATCGCCATGCGGGACGGTTTCGCCCGGCTGGCGCAGGGCGGCTGGGTGCCGGCGCAGCATATCGCGGACCGGGCCGAGCGCGATCCTGCCGCGGTGGCCGAGCGTTTCCTGGGCACGCCCTATCTGTGGGGCGGCAACAGCCGCTGCGGCATCGACTGCTCGGGCCTGGCGCAGGCTGCGCTGGCGGCCTGCGCCGTGCCCTGTCCCGGCGACAGCGACCTGCAAGAGGCGGCCTTTCCCCCGGCCGACGGCCCGATCCGCCGCAACGACCTGCTGTTCTGGCCCGGCCATGTCGCCCTGGCGCTGGACGGCGAGCGGATGATCCATGCCACCGCCTTCGCCATGGCGGTAATCGTCGAGCCCATCGCCCAGGCCATCGCGCGCATCGACGCGGCCGGGCAGGGACCGTTCCGCGGCGCAAGGCGGCCCTCGCTTGCCGTGCAGGCGCCGTTCCCCTAGCCTTGGCCGCAAAGGAGGCGCGCATGGTTCATCTCTGGGTCCGCGCGGAAAGCCGCGCCAATGAACAGCGGGTCGGCATCACCCCCGCCGGCGTGGGCGAGTTGATTGCGCAGGGCTTCCGCGTCACGATCGAGGAAAGCCCGCATCGCATCCTGCCCATCGCCGGTTACGCCGCGGCCGGGGCCGAAATCGCGCCCGCGGCTTCCTGGCCCGGCGCCCCGGCCGAGGCCATCGTCTTTGGCCTCAAGGAACTGCCCGAGGATGGCACGCCCCTGGCGCATCGCCACATCATGTTCGGCCATGCCTACAAGGGCCAGCCGGCCGGGCTGGCGCTGCTGCGCCGGTTTCGCGACGGCGGCGGCGTGCTGTATGACCTGGAATACCTGACCGACGAGAGCGGCCGGCGGCTGGCGGCCTTCGGCTATTGGGCCGGTTTTGCCGGGGCCGCGGTCTCGCTGAAGGCCTGGGCGGCGCAGCGGCGCGGCAGCCTCTGCGGGCCGGTCGCCGCCTGGCCCTCGCAAGACACGATGCAGGACGAGCTGCGGGCCGAGCTGGACGCGACCGGCGCGCCGCGGCCGCATGCCATCGTCGTCGGCGCGCTGGGGCGGGTGGGCAGCGGCGCGTCGGACCTGCTGGCCCGCATGGGGGTGCGGGTCACGAAATGGGACATGGCCGAGACGGCCGGCGGCGGCCCCTTCCCCGAGATCCTGGCGCATGAGCTGTTCGTGAACTGCATCCTGGCCGGGCCGCAGACCCCGGTTCTGGTGCCGCCCGAGGCGGTCGGGCCCGGCCGGGCGCTGACGGTGATCGGCGATGTTGCCTGCGATCCCTCCAGCGATTTCAACCCGGTCAAGGTCTATGACCGCGCGACCGACTGGGACCGGCCGGCGATCCGCCTGGCCGAGCGCCCGCCGTTGGACGTGATGGCGATCGACAACCTGCCCTCGCTCTTGCCGCGCGAAAGCGCGCTGGATTATGCCGCGCAGCTGCTGCCGGTGCTGAAGCGCCTGGACCGCATCGACGAGGGGGCCTGGGGCAGGGCGGGGGCGCTGTTCCGGGACCATCTGGCCGCGCCTTGACCTCGGCCGGGAACGCAAGCGGCGGCCGGGACGTTGGGCCGCGAACCCCAGTCAGACGGATGCGACCATGATGACGCGACCCGCTGCCATTGCCGCCAGCCTTGTCCTGTGCCTTGCCGCCCCACCGGCGCTGGCCGAGTTGAACGACCGTCCCCCGAACGCCAGCGGGCAGAGCCCGGCCTTTCCCGGCCAGACCCGCGCCCCCGAGATCCGCGAGCAGATCCCGATCAGCCGGGTTCCGCTGATCCGGGGGCTCAGCGATCCCTGGGGCATGGCGCTTTTGCCCGATGGCGGCTTGCTGATCACCGAACGCACCGGCACGCTGCGGCTTTACCGCGACGGCCAGCTGTCCCAGCCCATCCAGGGCATGCCCGAGGTCGATGCCCGCGGCCAGGGCGGGCTTCTGGACGTGGCGGTGGCGCCGGATTTCGCCAGCACGCGGCAGGTCTGGTTCAGCTTTTCCGAGCCGCGCGGCAATGGCCGCAACGCCACCGCGGTCGGCACCGGGCGGCTGTCGGCCGACGGCACCGCGCTGGAAGAGATGCGGGTGATCTTCCGGCAGGAGCCGGCCTGGGCCTCGACCCTGCATTTCGGCTCGCGCCTGGTCTTCGACCGGCAGGGGCAGCTGTTCGTCACCACCGGCGAGCGCTCGCGCCCCGAGCCGCGGCAGCTGGCGCAGGATCTGGGCACGCATCTGGGCAAGGTGCTGCGCATCGACCCCGCCACCGGCGCCGCCGCGCCCGGCAATCCCTTCACCGAGGGGCAGGCCCGGCCCGAGATCTGGTCCTGGGGCCATCGCAACATCCAGGCGGCGGCGCTGGACGCGCAGGGCCGGCTCTGGACGGTCGAGCACGGCCCGCAGGGCGGCGACGAACTCAACCTGCCGCAGGCCGGGCGCAACTATGGCTGGCCGGTCATCACCTATGGCCAGGACTACAGCGGCGGCCCCATCGGCCAGGGCATCACCCAGCGCGAGGGGATGGAGCAGCCGGTCTATTACTGGGATCCGGTGATCGCGCCCAGCGGGATGGTGTTCTATCGCGGCGCCATGTTCCCGGAACTGGAAGGCGATGCGCTGATCGGCGGCCTGCAGGCCGGGGCGGTGGTGCGGCTGCGCATCGAGGGCGACCGCGTGAGCGGAGAGCAGCGCCTGCTGGAGGGCATCGGCCGCGTGCGCGACATCGAACTGGCGCCGGACGGGGCGCTGCTGATCCTGACCGATGGGGGCGAGCTGATCCGGCTGGCGCGCGGCTGAGGGCCGGGTGCGCCTTCGCGGGAGAAGGCCCGGTCGCCGCACTGTAGGGCAAGGTGCCGATTGCCGGTCCCGATCACGACGCTGGACCAAAAGCCTGGGATCGCCACCAAGACGGCAGCCACAATCGGCTGAGAACCGGGAACCTGCACTTGCCTCCGCAGGCTCTCGACTTCCGAACAGGATTGTCGACGATCTGGACCCTAGACCGGGCGCTGCAACGCGTCCTCGGCATCCTCGGGCGAGACGCCAAGCGCCTCCATCCCCGCTTCCAGGTAATCGGCCAGCTGCGGCTCGCCCATCAGGTAATCCTGGGTGGGGGTGCTGCGCTCGGTCTTGGCGGTCTCGATCGCCTCGTCCAGATCCTCTGGGCCGAAGGTGTCGCGGCCGATCCACATCACCGCGACTAGGCTGGCCTGCTCGTCCTCGTTCAGGCTGGCGATGAACTCGGCCAGTTCGGTCTGGGTGCCATGGCCCTTGCGATGCCCGCTATGCGCCCAGGGGTTCACGCCGCTTTCGTATTCGCGGGCGCGGATGATGACATGGGCGATCTTTTCGGGACTGATTTCCAGCATGGCGGCACCTCCGGGATCTGTCCATTTGTCGCCCCGACCGGCGCCGGGGTCAATCGGGATCGAAGCGGGCGCGATGATGGACCGCGCGCCGGCCATGGCCCCCCGAGCGGTCCGCGCGGGACGGCAGGCGCGGGCAAAAGCCCGGCGCGGCTGCAAGCGGGGGGCAGGGGGGCGGGCCAAGGTGCCGGGCATCGGCCGCGCCTGCGTCATCGGGTCGCGGCCGGGCGGGATCGCTCAGCGGCCGAAAAGCCGCTCGATGTCCGACAGCTTCAGCTCGATCCAGGTCGGGCGGCCGTGGTTGCACTGGCCGGATTTCGGCACCCGCTCCATCTCGCGCAAAAGCGCGTTCATCTCGTCCGCCGACATGCGCCGGCCCGAGCGGACCGAGCCGTGGCAGGCCATCGAGGACAGCACCGCATCGACCCACGCCCGCAGCCGTTCGGACGTGCCCTGGTCGGCCAGGTCGTCCAGGATGTCGCGGATCAGCCGCCGGGCGTCCAGGCGCTGGATCAGCGCCGGCACCTCGCGCACCGCGATGGCGCCGCCGCCGAAGGGCTCGATCACCAGTCCCAGCGCGGCCAGCTCATCGGCGATGGCAAGGATGCTTTGGGCGTCGGCTTCGGACAGCTCGACGATCTCGGGGATCAGCAGGGCCTGGCTGGCGATGCCGCTGGCATCAAGCTGCGCCTTCAGCCGCTCATAGACCAGGCGTTCATGCGCGGCATGCTGGTCGACGATGACGATGCCGTCGGCGGTCTGGGCGACGATCCAGTTCTCGTGCAGCTGCGCGCGGGCGGCGCCCAGCGGCGCCTCGGCCGCAGGCTCGGGCTGGGCTTCGGGTTCGGGCTCGACCCGCGCGGTCGGCGCCTCGGCAAAGCCCGGTGCCTGAAAGGCCAGGCTGGCGGCGATGGCCGGGCCCGAGGGGCGGGCGGGCGCGTAGCTGGCCTGATAGCGGCGCGGCTGCTCCGACTCGGGCCGCGCCACCCCCAGCGCCGCCGCGGCTACGGTGGACGAGGCGCGATGCCCCGCCCCCGCCAGCACATGGCGCAGCGCGCTGACCACCAGCCCGCGGGCGATGCCCGGTTCGCGAAAGCGGACCTCGGCCTTGGCGGGATGCACGTTCACGTCGACCTGGTGCGGATCGCAGGTCAGAAACAGCACCGCCGCCGGATACCGGCCCGAGGCCAGCACGTCCATATAGCCCGCCCGCAGCGCCCCGGTCAGCAGCTTGTCGCGCACCGGGCGGCCGTTGACGTAAAGATGCTGCGCCACCGCCGCGCCGCGCGAATAGGTCGGCAGGGCGGCAAAGCCGGTCAGGGTGATGCCGTCCCGCGTCGCGTCGATGGCAAGCGCATTGTCGATGAAGTCGCGGCCCATGACGCGGGCCAGCCGGGTCTGCAGGGCGCCGAACAGCTCGCCCTGCTCGGCATCGGCGCGAAACAGCACCCGGCCCTCTTCCTCGTCGGTCAGCGTGAAGCCGACATAGGGCTCGGCCATGGCCAGGCGGCGGATCGCCTCGGCCACGGCCTGGGTCTCGGCCCGGTCCGTGCGCAGGAATTTCAGCCGCGCCGGCGTGGCAAAGAACAGGTCGCGCAGCTCGACCACCGTGCCGCGATTGCCCGCCGCCGGCTTGACCGGACCGATGCGCCCGCCGGTGACGGCGATCTGTGCGCCGTCATGGCCGACGGCGCGGCTGGTGATCGACAGCCGGCCCACGGCGCCGAGGCTGGGCAGCGCCTCGCCGCGAAAGCCGAAGCTGCGGATGTCCAGAAGGTCGCTGCCGTCGATCTTGCTGGTCGCGTGCCGGGCCAGCGCCAGCGGCAGATCCTCGGCCGTCATGCCGCAGCCGTCGTCGCTGACGCGGATCAGCACCTTGCCGCCCTTGGCGATGGCCACGTCCACCCGCGTCGCGCCGGCATCGAGCGCGTTCTCGACCAGTTCCTTGACGGCCGAGGCCGGGCGCTCGACCACCTCGCCGGCGGCGATGCGGTTGGCCGCGGCCTCGTCCAATTGCCGGATGACGGGACGCATCTTGGGGGCATGGGTGTTCATGCCCCCAGATCTAGCATTTCCCGGCGCGGCGGGAAAGGATTCGTCAGTTGGTCGCGTCGATGCCTTCCGGCCGGCCGACCAGCACGAAGCGGATCTGGTCGGAATGCAGCAGGCGCTGCGCCACGCGCTGCACGTCCGCGGCCGTCACCGCCTCGATCTTGCCGTTGCGGGTGTTGACGTAATCCGCCGGCAGGCCGATCAGCTGCATCCCGGCCAGGATGCCGGCGATCTTGCCGTTGCCGTCGAAGCGCAGCGCATATTCGCCGGTCAGGTAGGTCTTGGCATCGGCCAGTTCCTTTTCCGTGACGCCGCCCTTGGCGAAACGGTCCCATTCCTGGCGGATCAGGCCGACCGCCTCGGCCACCTTGCCGTTCGCGCTGGCCATGCCGCCCTGCCAGGTCTCGCCATAGACGCCGTTGGCAAGGCCGGTGCTGACGCCATAGGTCAGCCCGCGCTTTTCGCGGATCTCGTCCATCAGGCGCGAGGAAAAGCCGCCGCCGCCCAGGATGTGATCGGCGACGAAGGCGGCAAAGTAATCCGGGTCGGACATGGGCAGGCCGGGCTGGGCAAAGCTGACCACGGTCTGCGGGCTGTCCCAGTCGATCACCGTCACCCCGCCGGTCAGTTGCAGCCGGGCCCTGTCCGGCAGCGGGGCCGAGCCCTGTTCGGGCAGCCCGCCCAGCACGGCGTCGATCAGCTTGCCCAGTTCCTCGGCGGTGATGTCGCCGGCCGCGGCCACCACCACGCGGTCGCGGGCCAGGATGCGGTCCTTGGCCGCGACCAGGTCGTCGCGGGTCAGCGCGGCGACGGATTCGCGCGTGCCGTTGATCGAGGTGGCATAGGGATGCTCGCCCCAGGCCAGCCGCGCCAGTTCCTTGCTGGCGATGGCGTTCGGGCTGGTCGCCTCGGACCGGATGACCGCCTGCAACTGCGCCCGCACCCGCTCGACCGCATCGGGGTCGAAGCGCGGCTCGGCCAGCGCCTGGCGCAGCAATTCGGCCGCCTTGTCGCGGTTCTCGGTCAGCATGCGGGCGTTGACGGTCAGCGCATCGTCGCCGACATCGAAGCGGTTCTGCGCGCCCAGCCCCTCGACCGCCTCGGCATATTGCACCGAGTCCATCTCGCCCGCGCCCTCCTCCAGCAGGGCGGTCATCAGGCTCATCTGGCCGCGCTTGCCCGGCGCGTCCAGGCTGGCGCCGCCCCGAAACATCAGCGACAGCGCGGTGAAGGGGATCGAGTGATCCTCGACCAGCCAGGCCTTGATGCCGCCGGGCGAGGTGATCTCCTGGATCTCGATGGCGCGCGCAGGCAGGCTGGCCAGGGCGACGAAGACAAGGGTGGCAAGGGCGCGGATCATTCGGCTTCTCCCGGATTGGCGGCTTCGGCAGCGACGGGTTTCGGCTCCTCGGGCGGCGGCAGCAGCCAGCCGGTGACGCTGGCCTTGCTTTCCAGCACCAGCCTGGCGGCGGCGCGGATGTCCTCGGTGGTGACGGCGGCCAGGAGGTCGGGCCAGTCGTTCACGTCCTCGATGGTCAGGCCGGTGGCCAGGCCCTGGCCATAGTCATAGGCCCGGCCATGCGCCGAATCCTGGGAATAGATGCGGGCGGCGCGGATCCGGGTCTTGACCCGTTCCAGCTGCGCGGGGTCGGGGCCCTCGGCCAGGAATTTCGCCAGCGCCGCGTCCAGCGCCGCCTCGGCCTCGGCATTCTCAACCCCCGGCGCCGGCACCATCGAGATGCCGAAGGTGGTCGGATCGACCGCGAACCCGTCGTAGGAGGCATTCACGTAAAGCGCCTTGCCGGTCAGTACCAGGTCGCGGGCCAGGACCGAGGTCTGGCTGGAACCCGCCAGCAGGTTGGCCAGCACGGTCAGCGCGGCCGCCTGCTGCTGCTCGCCCCGGTTGCGTTCGGGCGCGATCACGGTGCGGATCATCACCGGCTGGGCGACGCGGGGGTCGACCCGCTCCATCCGCCGGGGCGAGCGCTGGATCGGCTCTTGCGGGCGCGGCTGGCGGGCGGCGTCGGGCTTGGGCGGGACGGGGCCGTAATATTTCTCGGCCAGTTCGCGCACCTCTTCGGGGGTCACGTCGCCGGCGATGACCAGCACCGCGGCGTTCGGGGCGTAATGCGCATCATACCAGGCGATGGCATCCTCGCGCGTCAGCCCCTCCATCTCCTGCCGCCAGCCGATCACCGGGCGGCCATAGGGGTGGTTGTAGAACTGCACCGCGCTGCGCTCTTCCGAGAATTGCGCGCCGGGGTCGCTGTCGGTGCGCTGCGAGCGTTCCTCCAGCACCACCTGGCGCTCGGCCTGCCAGTCGTCCTCGCCGATCTTGAGATTGGCCATGCGGTCGGCCTCCATCTCCATGATCAGCGGCAGGCGGTCGCTGGCGATGCGCTGGAAATAGGTGGTGAAGTCGTAGCTGGTGAAGGCGTTGTCCATGCCGCCATTGGCGGTCACGGTCTTGCTGAGATCCCCCGGTCCCAGCTTGTCGGTGCCCTTGAACATCAGGTGTTCCAGGTAATGCGCGATGCCGGACTTGCCGGGCTGCTCGTCGGCCGAGCCGATGCGATACCACAGCATCTGCACCACGACCGGGGCGCGGTGATCCTCGATCACCACGGCTTCCAGGCCGTTTTCCAGGGTGAAATGGCTGATTCCCTTAGGCATTTCGGCCAGCGCGGGGGATGCGGCCAGCAGCAGCGCAAGGGGCGCAAGTCGGGTCAGGATGGTCATGGCAGGCTCCGGTTCGGGGTCGCGCCACGAACCTGCCCTTGCGCGGGGTCGCGCGCAAGCCTGCCGCCCCTCATCTCGGCGTGATCGGGGCGCGATCAGTCCTCGCGCAGGATCGGCACCCGGTCCACCACGCTGGGCCGGGCGGCGACGTCGCCGTTGCTCATGCCGCGGGGCGGCGCGGCGGGCAGCTGCACGCCGGTCGGGCGCCAGCGTTCCAGTTCCGACCAGCTGTCCAGCGTCATCGATTCATAGGCGCGGTAATAGACATTGGTCCGCGCCAGCACCTCGAGCGCGCGGCGGGAATGGCGGCTGCGCCAGGCCAGATCCTCTTGCGCGGTGGTCTGGCGGATCGCCGGGTCGCGGCCCAGGCGCGAGGCATGGGCGATCAGCGCGGCATCCGCGACGCCGACGCCCTGCGCGGCAAGCTGGCCCGGATTGCCGCCCAGCGCCGCCACGGCATCGGCATGGGGCGTCGGATCGGTGATGTTGCCACCCCCCGGCGTCGGCGGCGGCAGCACGTTCAGGTCGGCCGGCATCTGCAAGGGCTTGGTCGGCAGGATCGAGAATTCGTCCGGGCTGGTGCGGCCGGCGTTGGTGTTCATCAGACGCGGATCGCTGCTGCAAGCGGCCAGCAGCAGCGTGGTCATGGTCAGCGCGATCGCCCGCATCTTGCGTCCCTCTTGTTCGTCCGGCCCGTTCTTAGCGTGTATTCCCGGCCTCGTCACGGGTCTTGTCGTCCAGCGCCAGTTCCGCCTGCGCCTCGTCGCCGGCCAAGGGCCGTTCGCCGTTCGCGGGGCGGGGCTTGGGTGCCCGCGGCTTGGCCGGGGCGCGGCGCTTCTTCGGCTCGGGTTTGCGCTCGGGCGGCAGCAGCACCAGCCCCATCGCGCCCAGGAAGATGGCGATGTCGGCCACGTTGAAGCTGTAGGGGTTGCGCCAGCCCGGCAGCGACATGTTCAGGAAATCCGCGACCGCGCCATAGGTCAGCCGGTCCACGACATTGCCCAGCGCCCCGCCGATCAGCAGCCCGGCCGAGGCTTGCGCAAAGCGCGACGGCTTGGCCCGCCCGACCCAGATCCCGACCCACAGGCAGACGGCCAGCGCGATGGCGATCAGCACCCAGCGCATCACCTCGACATCGCTGGCGAACAGGCCGAAGTTCATGCCCTGGTTCCAGGCCATGCGCAGGTTCAGCCAGGGGTCGATCACGTCGATCTCGCGCAGCTGGTCCAGCCGCAGCACATGCACGACCAGGTATTTCAGCGCCTGGTCCAGCACAAAGACCAGCCCCGCCACCAGCGCCACGTTGCGCCCGACGCGCGGCGGCGGCTTCTTGCCGCGCCGCTTGCGGGCCGCCGGGCTTTTCCGCGGCTTGGGGGTCGCGGTCTCGGCCATCAGTGACGGAAATGCCGCTGGCCGGTAAAGACCATGGCCAGGCCCAGCCGGTCGGCGGCCTCGATCACCTCGGCGTCGCGCATCGAGCCGCCGGGCTGGATCACCGCCCGCGCGCCCGCCGCCGCCAGTGCCTCGACCCCGTCGGCGAAGGGGAAGAAGGCGTCCGAGGCGACCGAGGAGCCGATGGTCAGCGCCTGCGCCAGGCCCAGCGCCTCGGCCATGTCCTCGGACTTGCGCTTGCCGATGCGGGTCGAATCGACGCGGCTCATCTGGCCGGCGCCGATGCCGACGGTGGCCAGGTCGCGGGCATAGACGATGGCGTTCGATTTCACATGCTTGGCCACGGTCCAGGCGAACAGCAGGTCGGCCAGTTCCTGGTCGGTCGGCTGGCGCTTCGTCACCACCTTCAGGTCGGCGCGCAGGATGCGGCCGTTGTCGCGGCCCTGCACCAGGAAGCCGCCGGCGACCTGGCGGAAGGCCAGCCCAGGCGCCGCGGGGTCGGGCAGCCCGCCGGTGGTCAAGAGCCGCAGGTTCTTCTTGGCGGCGAAGATCTCTTTCGCCTCGTCGGTGGCGTCGGGGGCGATGACCACCTCGGTAAAGATCTCGGTGATCGCCTGCGCGGTTTCGCCGTCGAGCGTGGTGTTCAGCGCGATGATGCCGCCGAAGGCCGAGGTGCGGTCGCAGTCGAAGGCGCGCCGGTAGGCATCGACGGCGCTGTCGCCGCGGGCCACGCCGCAGGGGTTGGCGTGCTTGATGATCGCCACCGCCGGGCCCTGGGCCGGGTCGAACTCGGCCACCAGCTCGAAGGCGGCGTCGGTGTCGTTGATGTTGTTGTAGCTGAGTTCCTTGCCCTGCCATTGCCGCGCGGTGGCGACGCCCGGACGGTCCGAGCCGTCCTTGTAGAAGGCGGCGGACTGGTGCGGGTTCTCGCCATAGCGCAGGGTCTGCGCCAGCTGGCCCGAAAAGCTGCGCCGGCGCGGGGTTTCCTCGCCGATGGCCCCGGCCATCCAGGTCGAGACCGCGGCGTCATAGGCGGCCGTCCTGGCATAGGCGATCTGCGCCTGCCGCTGGCGAAAGGCCAGGCTGGTGCGGTCGTCGTTGGCGTCAAGCTCGGCCAGCACGGCGGCATAGTCCTCGACATCGACCACCACCGTCACGAAGGCGTGGTTCTTGGCGGCGGCGCGGATCATCGCCGGGCCGCCGATGTCGATGTTCTCGATGCAATCGTCATGGGCGGCGCCCTTGGCCACCGTCGCCTCGAACGGATAGAGGTTGACGACCAGCAGGTCGATCATGCCGATCCGGTGCGACCGGGCGGCGGCCATGTGTTCCTCGTTGTCGCGCAGCGCCAGCAGGCCGCCGTGGACCACCGGGTGCAGCGTCTTGACGCGGCCGTCCATCATCTCGGGAAAGCCGGTCACTTCGGCCACGTCCACCACGCTCAGCCCCGCCTCGCGCAGCGCCTTGGCGGTGCCGCCGGTGGACAGGATCTCGACGCCCCGCGCCGAAAGCGCCCGCGCGAAATCGACCAGCCCGGTCTTGTCGGAAACGGAAATCAGCGCGCGCTTCAGCGGAATGCGGTCGGTCATCGGTCGGAGGCCCCGTGCGGTGGATGGCGGATTTGGCCCGTCACCTACCCCCGGAACGCGCCAAGGTCCAGCCGATCTGGATCGCCCGGCCCAGCAGATGCGCGGAAATCACCATCTGCCGCGAGGGGCGCGGCTCGGCCATGGCGCGGTCGAGCAGGCAGGACGCCTCCAGCCGCAGCTGGCCCACGCCGTCATGGCTGAACAGCCATTCCTCGCCGCCCGGCAGGGTCAGGTGGATTTCCTGCCCCTGCTGGCGGGCCTGGACTTCGGGATGCAGGTGGAAGCGGATGTCGAAGGCCAGACCTTCCTCGGGGCGGACCTGGTCCAGCCGGGCCTGGGCGCTGGCGTCCAGCGCCGCCAGCGAATCCTCGCCGCGCAGGCCCATGCCGTCGGGATCGAGCCAAAGCTCGCGCAGATGCGTCAGCCCGTGGCTGGCCAGCCAGCCGTCATGGCCGGCCAGCAGATGCGCGGGTTCCGGCGAATGCGCCGGGCCGCAATCCGGGGCGGTCAGGTTGCCCAGCGCGTCGCAATCGCCGGCCCAGACAAGGTCGGGACGCTCGGTCAGGATGTCGGGCTCGCCCTCTTGCCGGTTCGGGTTCAGCCGCGACGAGGACAGGCCGGCCAGGCACAGCGCCGAATGGCAGGGCGTGGCGCGGCTGGCCCTGGCCCACAGCGGGCCGAAGCCGTCGCCGGGGCCGCAATTCACGATCAGCGGCTGGCGCGCCACGGTCAACTCGAAAGCCAGGGTCGAGGCATGGGCGCGGATCGCCGCCGGACCGCCGGGCGGCGGCGCGGCATCCAGGATCAGCGTGGTGCGGGCCCGCGCCATGCGGGCAAAGCCCATGGCGAGCCCGCTGACCGGCAGGGCCGGGCCTTCGGCCGCGCGCAGGCAGCGGTCGAGCCGTCCGGCCGCGCCGCGCCCGCCGCCGTGAAAGCTGGGCAGCGCGCCGTCGGCATGGCGCAGCGCCCGCAGGATCGGCGCGATCTCGGCGATGATGGCGCGCAGCTCGGGCGGGCATTCCAGCCCCACCTCTTCGGCGACCTCCTGCGCCCAGACCAGAAGCGCCATCGCCTCCAGCAGCGATTCGGGCGCGCGCGCCTCGGACAGGGTGGCGACGCCCATGGCGTCCGCCTCTTCGGCCAGGGCGATCAGCGCCGGCTGCGCCAGGGCCTGGCGGTCGCGCAGCGACATGGCGCCGATGGCGAGCCCCGCCAGCGCCTCGATCCGGCACAGCCCGTCGGTGCTGTCGAACCATTTGTCCCGCAGGTGGAGCAGGTGCTGGTCGAGGGCGCGGAAATAGGGCTCGGCCCCGTCGCGGTCCAGCCCCGGCAGGATCATCCCGGCATGGAAGATCCAGCGCAGCACCCGCCGCCCGGCGACCTGCGGCGCCCATTCCGGTGCCTCGGGCTGCGGCTGGCGATGCCGGCGCAGCCAGCGCAGCACATGGTCCTGGGCGATGGCGCGGGCGCGGGGCGTGCCCACGGCGGCAAGATCGTCGAGCCAGCCGAAGCCGGCCAGTTCGGCCGCGACGCTGGCGGGCAGGTCGGCGGCGAAGAAATCGCCCGACAGCGTGATGCCGCCCAGATGCAGGGTGCCCGCGGCGATCTGTTCGCCGCGGCCGGGATGGCCGATGGCCTTGGGTTCGGGGCGGCGCAGGAATCCCCTGGGCGCGACGGTGCTATCGGTCATGGGCAACGCATTCACTAGGACGGCGCAACCTTAGGTCCGCTCGGCGGATTTCCGCAAGCGCGCGATGAAGAACCCGTCCATGCCGCCGCGTTCCGGCCACAGGTCCGGGCGCAGCCGCAAGCCGCCCTGGGGCGTGATCCAGCCCGGCTCGATGCCGGGGGCGCGGGGCGGCTCGACCGCCAGGCCGGGATGGCGGGCCAGGGCGGCGGCCAGCTGCGCCTCGCCCTCGGCGGGCAGGAGCGAGCAGGTGGCATAGACCAGCCGTCCGCCGGGCTTGAGCAGCTCCAGCGCATGGTCGATCAGCCGCGCCTGCAAGCCGGTCAGTTCGGCCAGCCCCTCGCCGTCGCGGATGCGCGGCAGTTCGGGATGGCGGCGGATGGTGCCGGTGGCCGAGCAGGGCGCATCCAGCAGCACCGCGTCCAGGGCCGCGTCCGGCCGCCAGTCCAGCGCATCCGCCGCGACCAGCCGGGCGGAAAGCCGGCAGCGCGCCAGGTTCTCGGCCACGCGGGCCAGGCGCGGCTCGGAAATGTCCACCGCCGTCACCTCGGCCCCGGCGGCGGCGAGCTGCAGCGTCTTGCCGCCCGGCGCGGCGCAAAGATCGGCGATCGCCTCGCCCGGCTGGGGGTCGAGCACCCGCACCGCCAGCGCGGCGGCCGCGTCCTGCACCCACCAGTCGCCCTCGGCATAGCCGGGCAGGGCCGAGATCTGCGCGGCGGCAGGCAGCCGGTGCGAGCCGGTGGGCAGCGCCTCGCCGGGGCAATCCGCGCCCTTGGGGGTCAGGTCCAGGGCCGCGCCGGCCTCATGCGCGGCCTCGATGGCGCGGGCGGTATCCTCGCCCCAGGCGGCGACGATGGGCGCGCGCAGCCAGGGCGGCATCTTCTGCGGCGAAAGCCCGGCCCAGGCCGGGGCGGCGCCGGCGATCTTGCGCAGCACCGCGTTCACCATGCCGGCCGCCGCCTGTCCCTTTGGCCCCGAGGACCGTGCCAGCGCCACGGCGGCATTGACCGCGCCATGCGGCGCCTCGTCCAGGGCCAGCATCTCGACGGTGGCCAGCCGCAGGATGCGCATGATCTCGGGGCGCGGGCGGCGGGCCAGCAGCGGCGCCAGCAGCAGGTCGGCGCGGTCGGCGCGGCGCAGCACCTCGAGCGCGAGGCGGCGGG